>NZ_JBTUJH010000003.1:0-3992 GCF_058343375.1 Alterinioella sp. | reverse complement strand
CCTGCAATTTGGACTCAGACTCCTATAAAACCGCGCAAGCGGCTGTTTTCCAATAGCAAACCGTGCCTGTAAACCATGAAGGATTGCCTTGCCGATATTGATAATCCGGGCCTCAGGTAACACGGGCCCGCTGATTATATTCCGGCGCGCGCCAGATCTCGCCTGCCATCACCTCTTCGAGAATCTCAGCCGCGCGGATCACGTCGGCCTCGTCCAGATAAAGCGGCGCAAAGCCGAAGCGCATGATATCGGGCGCGCGGAAATCACCGATCACACCGCGCGCGATCAGCGCCTGCATCACCGGGTAGCCATGTTGAGACGCGAATGAGACCTGACTGCCGCGATCGGCTGCGTCGCGCGGGCTGGCCAGCTTCAGTTGCGGGCAGCGCGCCTCGACCTCTGCGATGAAGCATTCACACAGCGCCACCGATGCGGCCCGCAATTCGGCCATATCGACGCCATCCCAGATCTTGAGCGCCTCCTGCAGCACCGCCAGTTGCAATATTGCGGGCGTGCCGACGCGCAGGCGTTCGGTGGCCATGGCGGGCCGATAGCTCAGGTCCATGTCAAAAGGCGCGGCATGCCCGAGCCATCCCGCCAGCGCCGGGCGCAGCGCCTCGACAATATCGGGGCGCGCATAGATGAAAGCGGGCGCGCCGGGGCCGCCATTTAGGTATTTATAGCTGCATCCGACGGCAAATTCCGCGCCGCTGCCCGCAATATCCACCGGCACCGCACCGGCACTATGCGCCAAATCCCAGATCATCACCGCGCCCGCATCATGTGCGGCCCCGGTCAGCGCCGCCATATCATGCATCCGCCCGCTGCGAAAATCGACCTGGGTCAGCAACACGATGGCGATATCATCGGTGATTGCACCGGCCACATCCTGCGGCGCGACAAGGCGCAATTCATAGCCCTTGCCGATAGTGTCGATCAACCCGCCTGCCATATAAAGATCGCTCGGGAAATTGCCGGTATCGGACAGGATCACCCGCCGGTCGGGCCGCATCTGCAGGCCCGCTGCCAGCGCCTGATAGACCTTGATCGACAGCGTGTCTCCGGTGGCGACTGTTCCTTGCGGTGCCCCGATCAACGCGCCGATCCGATCGCCGACAAGGCGCGGCAGGTCCATCCACCCGGCCGTGTTCCAGGCCTTGATCAGATCCGCGCCCCATTCGTCCCGCATCACCCGCGCCACCCGATCAACCGCCCCCCTGGGCAAGGGGCCAAGCGAATTGCCATCCAGATAGATGACGCCATCGGGCAGCTCGAAACGGTCTTTTCTGGGTAAGGTCATGGGCCGGGTCTTTCGCTGCTACGGGGCTGCCTTTAGGCTGATCCGCATCCAAGCCGAGCGGAGAGGCAGATGCAAGACGACGACAGCATATCCGGCATCGACTGGGAAGATGCCTTTCAGAACGCGCCCCATATCCCGGGAGGGGCGGAGTTTCCCGCTCTGTGGGCTGCGCAGGCGGCGGCGTTTCGGGATCGGGCACGGGCCGAATTGGATATTCCTTATGGCCCTTCACCGCGCGAAAAGCTCGATCTGTTCTGGCCCGAGGGCAGGCCAAGGGGCCTCGTTATCTTTGTCCATGGCGGATTCTGGCGGATACTGGACAAATCGCTGTGGTCGCATCTGGCGGCGGGGCCATTGGCGCGCGGATGGGCCGTGGCGATACCGGGCTACATGCTGGCCCCCGAGGCACGGATTGGGCAGATCACCGCACAGATCGGGGAGGCCATCGGCGTGGCAGCGGCGCAGGTTGCAGGCCCCATCCGTCTGGCGGGCCATTCGGCGGGCGGGCATCTGGTGACGCGGATGATCTGCGCGGGCGCGCCGATTGCGCCCCAGGTTCAGGCAAGGATTGCCGCCGTGGTTTCGATCAGCGGCGTGCATGATCTGCGCCCGCTCCGCTTGCATTCGATGAACGCCGATCTGCGCCTTGATGCGGCCCAGGCGGCCGCCGAAAGCCCGGTCTTGCTATCGCCCCTGCCCGATATCGCCGTGACCTGCTGGATCGGGGCCGCTGAGCGGCCCGAATTTCTGCGCCAGAGCGCCATATTGGCCGAAGCCTGGTCAGGGAAAACCGACATGCGCCCGCCGGTATTTGCCCCAGACCAGCACCATTTCGATGTCATTGACGGGTTGATGGATGCGGGGTCTGCTCTGACGGCGACCCTTGTGGATTGACTGAAAGACATTGCTTTGCGGGTGCAATGCGGTTTCTTCTGGCGCAAGATCCAGGGACACCCGACATGGAAATATTGACAAACCCCTTTCGTGGCACCGGCATGGACGCGCCCGAGCTGACTGAAATGCCCTGGCCCAGCCTGAATGCAGAGACCCCCGCCGCCCTTTTGAAGCGCTGCCCGCGTGCAAGCGCCACCCCGCTTGTCGCCAGCCCGGCACTGGCGGCGGCGGCTGGCGTGGCGGAATTGTGGATCAAGGATGAGCGCGACCGCATGGGTCTGGGCAGTTTCAAGGCCCTGGGTGCGGCCTATGTGATTGCCTGCGACGCAGAGTCTGGCCGGGCGCAGGGGCGCAGCTATGTTGCCGCCAGCGCCGGAAATCACGGCCTGTCGGTCGCCGCCGGGGCCGCCGCCTTTGGGGCGAAATCCGTGATCTACCTGTCGCATGAAGTGCCCGAAGCATTCGCCGCTCGCCTGCGCGCCGAAGGGGCAAAGGTGATGCGCGACGGGGCCACCTATGAGGCCAGCATGCAGGCCGCGCAAAACGCCGCCGACCGTGAAGGCTGGGATCTGCTGTCCGACAGTTCCTGGGCGGGCTACACCGCGCGCCCGCATCGGTTGATGGAGGGCTATCTGGTCCTGATGCAGGAGGCCATCGACAAGATGGCCACCGCACCCACCCATATCTTTCTGCAAGCCGGTGTCGGCGGGTTGGCGGCGGCCTGTGCCGGGCTTGCACGCGCCGCATGGGGTAGCGCGCCGCGTATCGTGATCGTGGAACCGGATGCCGCGCCCGCCCTGATCAATTCCATCCGCGCCGGGGCGCCGGTCGAAACTGATGGGCCGGTCTCGGATATGGGGCGGCTCGATTGCAAGATCCCCTCTCTGATTGCGCTGAAAGGCCTGGCGCGCGACGCCGATGATTTCATCACGATCACCGAGGCCGAAGGCCATGCCGGGGCCGTATCCTGCGCCGCCGAAGGGCTGGAAACCACACCATCGGGGGCCGCCGGGATTTCGGGCCTGCTGGCCGCGGGGGGCACCCTTGGCCTGACCCCGCAATCGCGCGTGTTGGTGATCCTCAGCGAAGGGCCGGAAGCGTGAGCCGTGGCTTTCCAGCGCCGGAATACCACGCCCGTCTGGCCCGCGCCCAAGCCATGATGGGCCCCGCCGGGCTGGCGGCGCTTTTGCTGACAACCGAGCCCGAGATCCGATATTTCACCGGGTTCCTGACCCGGTTCTGGGAAAGCCCGACCCGGCCCTGGTTTCTGGTGATCCCGGCCGATGGTGCCCCGATTGCGGTGATCCCCGCCATCGGGCGGCACCTGATGGTGCAAAGCTGGATTTCTGATATCCGCACCTGGCAGGCCCCCGATTACAGCGATGATGGCATCAGGTTGCTGGCGGATGCCCTGACCGAAATTGCGGGAACTGACGGTTTGATCGGCCTGCCCGATCAGATGGAAAGCCATGTCCGGATGCCGCTGGCGGATTTCAACCGTCTGCAGGCGCTGTTAGGCCGCGAGCGTTTGACCGGCGACGCCACCATCATGCGCCACCTGCGGCTGGTGAAATCCCAGGCCGAGATCAACAAGATCGGCACCGCCTGCGCCATCGCAGATCGCGCCTTTGCCCGCGTGCCCGAGATCGCCGCGCCGGGCGTGCCTTTGTCGCAGGTCTTTCGCCGCTTTCAGATGCTCTGCCTTGAGGAAGGGGCCGATCATGTGCCCTATCTGGCCGGTGCGGCGGGGCAAGGCGGCTATGGCGACGTGATCTCACCGGCCGGGGATACGCCCCTG
>NZ_JBTUJH010000002.1:0-76180 GCF_058343375.1 Alterinioella sp. | reverse complement strand
CAGCCCAAATCCGAATTTCCAGACAACAGGTTGCGTAATCACAAAATGCTCGGTTAGGCGGTCCTGTTTATAGTGGCTGAGTCGGCTCTTTCGCATACGGCCCATGATAACCCCTTTTTTGAGTTATCTGGGTCAGCCCCTTGAACTATTCCCCTGCCACGGCCACCGGCGCGCCTTGGCGTGAGTCTGCCAGCTGCGCCTCCAGGGCCGACAGGCGGCGGGCAAAATGCGCGGCCCCCGTGGCTGTCAGCGCGCGGCGCGCGACAATGGCGGCCAGACGCGCGCCGCCGCGATCCTCGGCCCGTGCCAGAAGCCGCCCCAGATAGCTGCGATCGCTTTGCCGCAGGCGCCGGATGATCTGGGAAAAGCGCAGATCCGTCATCCGGTCATTGGCAATGGCCTTCAGGATGCGGTCCAGATTGCTGTGCGGCTCCAAAAGCGACAGGATCGACGCGCCGCCGCCGCGAAACCGCAGCCGCTGGCAGGTTTTGGAACGGAACAGGGCTGCATGGGCGGCATCCAGCACCTCCAGCGGATCGTAGATCACAAAGGTCTGCGATGCGCCGTCGATCATATCGGGCGCATATCCGTAGCGGCTGTTGAAATCCTTGCGCCAGGCAGCGCGGAACCGCAGTTCGAACGGGGCGGCCTCACGGTCAAGCGTTGCAGCAGGTGACAGAACCAGCACCTTTGCCCCTGGTGCTGCCACCGAAAAGGCCGCCGCCGCATGGCCACACATTGGCCCGGCCCCCAGAAAGATCACCTGATCAAAACTGTCGAAAAACCCTTCATCGGTCAGCTTGTCGAAAAACCGGTAAAGCCCCGCGTCCCGGAACCATGTGCGACCATCGGCCAGGATGCTCAGCATCGACCATTCGCGTTTCTTCACCGCCTCGAACCCGACCGGCAAAGCACCGTCACCCTTGGCGATCACGCGGTCGATCTCATCGAAGCTGACCAGCAGCGTATTGCCCTCCTGGACATACAGCGCGAAGTGATCCCGCCCCAGGTGTTCGAAAAACCCGTGCATCTTGCCGATCTCGCCCATGCGGGCCTGCCAGTCGGAGCGGCTTGGACGATCAGATGTGTTGGCAGCAGTCATGTCGTTCATTGTCAGGTCTCGTCTTGCAGGGCGGGGCGGGGCCGGTCAGGTAGGGGTCGGTCAGGGCCGGGGGTCGGATCCCTGGTTGTTATGGCGCTGCATTATGGCACAAAAACGCGGCGAATGGGCCAAATCCACAAGATTTTCGGGCATTATTTTGCGCTTCCGGACCCGCTGGCATAACAATGGTCGGCCCTCGGGGGGATTGATCACCATTTAGGGAAACTTAATACAAAATCAGGGCATCTGGCGGCAGCGCTGCGCCCAGTGCCGGAACAGATTCGCATCCGCCGGGGCTTGACCCGCGCGCGCCGGGTCGCCTTGATGGGGCGGTAAGTGAAAGGGGCAGGAATGCAGACAATCGATGAGGTGCAGACCGCGCTGGCGGCGCAGAACTATATCTGCGGGCGGGCGTTGGCCACGGTTGTGTTTCTGTCCCTGAAACTGGGCCGGCCGCTGTTTCTGGAAGGCGAGGCCGGAACCGGCAAGACCGAGATCGCCAAGGCCATCGCCGCCAGCCTGGGCCGCCGCCTGATCCGGCTGCAATGCTATGAGGGGCTGGATGCCTCCAGCGCCGTCTATGAGTGGAACTTTGCCGAACAGATGATCGCGATCCGCAGTGCCGAGGCGGCCGGTGGTGCCGACCGCAATGCGCTGAAAACCGAGCTCTTCACCGAGGAATATCTGATTGAGCGGCCCTTGTTGCAGGCGATGCGTCCGCAGCCCGGTGGCGCGCCGGTGCTGCTGATTGATGAGCTGGATCGCACCGATGAGCCATTCGAGGCCTTCCTGCTGGAGGCGCTCAGCGATTTTCAGGTCACCATCCCGGAACTGGGCACCATCCATGCGCCCGAGCCGCCGATTGTCATCCTGACCTCGAACCGCACCCGCGAGGTGCATGACGCGCTGAAACGACGCTGCCTGTATCACTGGGTCGATTACCCGAATTTCGAGCGCGAGATGGAGATCCTGCAGGCCCGCGCGCCGGAAGCCTCCGAAAAGCTGAGCCGCGAGATTGTCGGCTTTGTCCAGAAACTGCGCACCGAGGATCTGTTCAAACGCCCCGGCGTGGCCGAAACCATCGACTGGGCCAAATGCCTGTTGGCGCTGGATATGATCGAGCTGTCACCCGAGGTCATCGCCGACACGCTTGGGGCCATTTTGAAATATCAGGATGATATTCAGAAATTGCAGGGATCCGAGGCGAAACGGATCCTTGATGAAGTGCGGGCAGAGGTGGCGGCAGCGTGATTTTGCGGCCCCGCCCCATCGCCGCCAGGCCGGGCCCGGTCGATATGCGACTGGTTCTCTGAATATCTCCGCGAGGCATCCATGGCCGAACATATCCCGCTTGATCTGCCCGATGCGCCGCAGCTTGCTGCCAATATCACGCATTTCGCACGGGCGTTGCGCGCGGCGGGGCTGCCGGCCGGGCCGGGCCGGGTGCTGGATGCCATTCGCGCCGTCGCGGCGGCGGGCTTTTCCGATCGCGCCGATTTCTTCTTCACCCTTCAGGCCTGTTTCACGTCGCGGCCCGAACATCGGGTGATCTTTGCCCAGATCTTCCGGCTTTACTGGCGCGATCCGCGCTATCTGGAACATATGATGGCGATGCTGCTGCCCGCGATCAACGGCGTGGCCGCGGATCGGGTGGCCAAACCGGCTGAAAAACGCGCCGCCGAGGCGTTGCTCGATGGGGTCGATCGCGACCTGCCCGATATCGGCAGCGAGGAGCAGGACGGCACCAAGGTTGAAGTTGACGCCACGCTGACCATGTCCGCCGAGGAACGGCTGAGACATCTCGATTTCGAACAGATGAGCATGGCCGAGATGGCCGAGGCAAAACGGCTGCTGGCAAAAATGACCCTGCCGGTGCGCCCCCTGCAAAGCCGCCGCACAATGGCCGCCCCACATGGCGCGCTGCCCGATTGGCGGCGCACGATGCAGGCCGCGCTCAGGCGTGGCGGCGAATTGCAGCGCTTCGAGATGAAGGCCAAACGGATCCGCTGGCCCAATCTGGTATGCCTGTGCGATATCTCGGGCTCGATGTCCGCCTATTCGCGCGCGGCGCTGCATTTTCTGCATGCGGTGGCGAACCGGCAAGGTGCCGGATGGGCGCAGGTCCACAGCTTCACCTTTGGCACAAGGCTGACCAATATCACCCGGCATCTGCGCCAGCGTGATGTCGATGCCGCGCTGGCGGCGGCGGGGGCGCAGGCGCAGGATTGGGAAGGCGGCACCAGGATCGGGGCCTGCCTGACCAGTTTCAATCGGGACTGGTCGCGCCGGGTATTGGGGCAGGGGGCGGTGGTGCTGTTGATCACCGACGGGCTGGACCGTGACGACCCGGGCGCGCTGGCGGCGCAGATGGAGCGGCTGCATCTGTCGGCGCGTCGCCTGATCTGGCTCAATCCGCTGCTGCGATGGGACGGGTTCGCGCCCCGCGCCGCGGGCATCAAGGCGATGCTGCCCCATGTCGACAGTTTTCGCGCCGGCCATAATATTGCGGCCTTGCAGGGGCTGGCCGAGGCCTTGGGCCGATCCGATGACCGGGGTGAAAAGGCGCGGTTGATGGCGATGCTGTCGGCGGGTGCCAAGGATTTTGGAAAATCCTTGTAACAAGCGCTTTGCAAAGCGCTTGCCGCCCGGAAGAGAGGGTATCCGCACGATCCGGGTCGCGTTCCGGCGATTGCCGAGGCCAATTGCGAGGCTGCACCCGATTGGAGGACGCCCGATGGCCCTGAAATTTCATCCCTATGACCAGCCCTTTGTCGACACCGTCCGCGCCGGTGGCCCGGATGCCAATGGGCAGCCCGCCGAGCGCAGGGTTTGTGATGGTGTCGGCACCCCGTGCCGGTCCTGCCTGCAGGATGTGCCACCGGGCACCGGGATGCTGATCCTCGCCGCACGACCCTTTCCCGCGTTGCAGCCCTATGCTGAAACCGGCCCGATCTTTCTGTGCGCCGCTCGCTGCACGCCATGGGAGGGCGACGGGCTGCCGCCGATCCTGACCATGTCGCCGGATTATCTGCTGAAGGGATATTCGCCCGACAACCGCATCGTTTACGGCACCGGAGCGATCGTGCCGCAGGACCGGCTGATGGATTACGCGACAGAGGTTCTATCCGACAAGCGGGTGGCCTATGTTGATGTCAGATCGGCCCGCAACAATTGCTTTCAGACACGGATCACCCAGACAGAATGACTCACTCCTACGACCAGATCCCCGAGATCGCGCTGGACTGGCACCGCCAGGGCAAGGGCGCGGCTCTCGCCACCGTGGTGGAGACCTGGGGCTCGGCCCCGCGCCCGGTTGGCAGTCAACTGGCGATTTCAGGCGCGGGCGATATGGAAGGCTCGGTCTCGGGTGGCTGTGTTGAAGGGGCGGTGGTGACCGCGGCGCAGGAGGCGCTGGCCGAGGGCCGATCCGAGATGCTGGAATATGGCGTTGCGGATGAGGATGCCTTTGCCGTGGGCCTGGCCTGTGGCGGGCGTATCCGGGTTTTTCTGGAACCGGTCGGTGCGGTCCTGCCGGTGGCCATGCTGGCGGCGCTGGTCGCTGCCCGGGCGGCGCGCGATCCGGTGGCTTACGGCGTCAATACCCGGACCGGCGCGCGGCGGATGATCGCGGGCGATGATGCAAGCCTTGCGGCCCGGTTTCGCGCCGACAGATCCGGCTTCAACGGCGAAGAATTCATCGTCATCCACAACCCGCCCCTGCGCCTGCTGGTGGTGGGGGCCGTCCATATCGCGCAGGCCCTGCTGCCGATGGCGCGGCTGGCGGGCTATGATACCAGGCTGATCGACCCGCGCCCGGCCTTTGCCGCTACGGCGCGGTTTCCGGGCGAAGACATTGTGCAGGATTGGCCCGACGAAGCCCTGGCCGCCGCCCGCCCCGATGCGCGCACCGCCCTTGTGACCCTGACCCATGATCCGAAACTGGATGACCCCGCCATTCACGCCGGCCTGGCATCACCGGCATTCTATATCGGGTGCCTGGGGTCGACCCGGACCCATGCAAAACGGGTGGCGCGCCTGGCCGAGGCCGGGTTTTCGCAAGATCAGATCGGGCGCATTCACGGGCCGGTGGGGCTCGATATCGGATCACAGGGCCCGGCCGAGATTGCGCTGTCGGTGCTGGCCCAGATGACGGCAGTGCTGCGCCGGGGCCCCGCGTGAGGTTCGGGGCGGTTCCCCTGGCTCAGGCCGAAGGTGCGGTGCTGGCGCATTCGATGCTGTGCACAGGCAAAACGGGAAAACCCTACCGCATCGCCAAGGGCACGGTGCTGAGCCGCGACCATATCCGGGATCTGGCCACCGCGGGCGAGACACGGGTGACTGTGGCGCGGCTCGATCCCTTTGATGTGGCAGAGGATGACGCGGCGCGGTCTTTGGCCACGGCCATTGTGCCGGATCCCGAGGGGCAGGGGGTGCGGATATCGGGCGCGGGCGCGGGGCGGGTCAATCTCTATGCCACCCGGCCGGGGCTTGTCCGGATCGATGTGGCGGCCATCGAGGCGGTGAACGGCGTCGATCCGATGATCACCATCGCCACAGTGCCCGATTATCACCGGTCTGACGCGGGGGCCATGCTGGCCACGATCAAGATCATATCCTATGGCGTGGCGCAGCAGGCATTGCAGGCCGCGGCCGGCTGCGGCGCGGGCGCGATCACGGTGCTGGCACCTGTTTACCAGACGGCCACATTGATCGAGACGCTGCTCGGCCCGGAAACCCCGTCTGACAAGGGCCGCCGCGCAAACGCCGCGCGCCTGGAACGGATGGGGATGCGCCTGACCCCGCGCAATTTTGCCAATCATGACGAAGCGGGGCTGGCCCAGGCCATCACCGAGGCACCGGGAGAGGTGATTCTCATTCTCACCGCCTCGGCCACCTCTGACCCGATGGATGTCGGCCCCGCCGCGCTGCGCCGGGCAGGCGGGCAGGTGACGCGGTTCGGCATGCCTGTCGATCCGGGCAATCTGCTGTTTCTGGGCCAGCTTGGCGAAAAGCCGGTGATCGGCCTGCCGGGATGTGCGCGCTCGCCGGCGCTAAATGGCGCAGATTGGGTGCTGGAACGGGTGATTTGCGGGCTGAAAGTGACCGATCAGGACATTGCGGCGATGGCCGTGGGCGGCCTGCTCAAGGAGATTCCGACCCGCCCGCAACCGCGCGCGGGCGGCGATTCGGGCGATTCGAAGGACGACACGTCGCCGCTTTTTTGACCATCCGAAAAAATTTCGTTTGCCCACGGCCAATTCCGTGTTTGGATACAGTCCAAACCGCCAAGGGAGGATTTTCATGACCCAGGTCTCGATGACCGTGAACGGGAAAGCTGTTTCCGGTTCCGTGGAAGGGCGCACGCTGCTTTCTGATTTTCTGCGCGAGGGATTGCGCCTGACCGGCACCCATATCGGCTGCGACACCAGCCAATGCGGGGCCTGTGTGGTCCATGTCGACGGCAAGGCCGTGAAAAGCTGCACATTGCTGGCGGCCGAGGCGGAAGGTGCCGAGGTCAGAACCATCGAAGGCATGGCCAATGCGGATGGCACATTGTCGACCATCCAACAGGCCTTTCAGGATCATCACGGGCTGCAATGCGGCTTCTGCACACCCGGCATGGTGATGTCGGCGGCAGCACTTCTGGCCGAAAACCCGACCCCGTCCGAAACCCAGATCCGCGAATATCTGGAGGGCAATATTTGCCGTTGCACCGGGTATCACAACATCATCAAGGCAATTCTGGCCGCCAGCGGCCAGGGAGCTTCCGCGGAGGCCGCCGCATGAGACCTTTCATTCTGGCATTGTCGGTGGCTGTTCTGGTCCCCGGTTTTGCCATGGCAGAGGGGTTTTCATCGGGCTATGTCACCGGGTTTGTCACTGAAACCGAGTGTATCGATTCCGCCCGTGCCGCGATGATCGCGCATTTCGAGGCCAATGGCATCACCCCCGATATCGGCGAGGGCAGCTATTCGGTCTATGGCTTCGACGTGCCGCCGGGGATCACCCAGGTGGCAGTCGTGTGCATCGAGGATGCCGGATCAATCGTGGCGGCCGTGACGGGCTATTCGATTGTCGAAAACGGCACCCGTCTTGAAACCGTGCAGGCGCTGATCGACCGGATCAACGGCCAGCCGGTCGCCAATAATACCGCGCCGTCCAATCCGACACCGGCTCCGGTGCCGGGCGGCAACAAATAAACCAGGCCCCGCGCGGATCTGCGCAGGGGGCATCATTCGGCCAAAGTGCCGAAATCAGGGAGGATGACAATGCCCAAAGACAGCGGCATCGGCGCCAGTTCCAAACGGCGCGAGGATATCCGGTTTCTGACCGGTGAAGGCAATTACACCGACGATATCAATCTGCATGGCCAGGCCTATGTGCATTTCCTGCGCTCGGATGTGGCGCATGGGCGGCTGAAATCGGTCGATACCAGCGTGGCGGCAGAGATGCCCGGTGTGGTGCGAATATTCACCGGGGCTGATTTCGAAGGCGTCGGCGGGATACCCTGCGGCTGGCAGATCACCGACAAGCACGGCAACCCGATGCAGGAACCGGCGCATCCGATTCTGGCGCAGGGCAAGGTTCGCCATGTCGGCGATCCGATTGCCGCCGTGGTGGCCGAAACCGCAGCCCAGGCAAGAAATGCCGCCGAGGCGATCGAGCTTGATATCGAGGAGCTTCCGGCCGTCATCGACATGAAGGCGGCGGTGCAGGATGGCGCGACCAAGGTGCATGACGATCTGGATTCGAACCTTTGTTTCGACTGGGGGTTTGTTGAGGAAAACAAAGCGGCGGTGGAGGCGGCCTTTGCGGCGGCGGCTCATGTCACCACGTTGGAGCTGGTCAATAACCGGCTGATCGCCAACCCGATGGAGCCGCGCGTGGCGGTGGGCGATTTTGATCGCTCCAGCGGCGACAGCACGCTCTATACGACCAGCCAGAACCCGCATGTGATTCGGCTGCTGATGGGGGCCTTTGTGCTTGGCATCCCCGAACACAAGCTGCGCGTCGTGGCCCCCGATGTCGGTGGCGGCTTTGGCTCAAAGATCTTCCACTATGCCGAGGAGGCGTTTTGCACCTTTGCGGCAAAGGCGCTGAACCGGGCCGTGAAATGGACCTCGACCCGGTCCGAGGCGTTCATATCCGATGCCCATGGCCGCGATCACGTCACCAAGATTGATCTGGCGCTGGATGCTGAGAACAATTTCACCGCAGTTCGCACCGATACCTACGCCAATATGGGGGCCTACCTGTCCACATTCGCGCCAGCGGTGCCCACCTGGCTGCATGGCATATTGATGGCCGGCAATTACAAGACGCCGCTGATCTATGTGAACGTCAAGGCGGTCTTTACCAATACCGTGCCCGTCGATGCCTATCGCGGCGCGGGCCGGCCCGAGGCGACGTTCCAGCTGGAGCGTGTCATCGACAAGGCGGCGCGCGAATTGGGCGTCGATCCGGTGGCGCTGCGGCGGCAGAACTTTATCACCGAATTTCCCTATGCCACGCCGGTGGCGGTGGAATATGACACTGGTGATTACAACGCCACCCTGGACAAGCTGCTGGAAATGGCCGACCGCGACGGGTTTGAGGCCCGCGCCGCGCAAAGCGCCGCCAACGGCAAGCTGCGCGGCTTTGGCATCAACACCTATATCGAGGCCTGCGGCATCGCGCCCTCGGCTCTGGTGGGGCAGCTTGGCGCGCGCGCCGGGCTTTACGAATCCGCCACCGTGCGGGTCAATGCCACCGGCGGGCTGGTGGTGATGACCGGCAGCCACAGCCACGGGCAGGGCCACGAGACCTCCTTTGCGCAGGTGGTGGCCGATATGATCGGCATCCCCGAAGATCAGATCGAGATCGTGCATGGCGACACCGCCAAAGTGCCGATGGGCATGGGCACCTATGGCTCGCGCTCCATCGCGGTCGGTGGTTCGGCCATGGTGCGGGCAACGGAAAAGATCATCGCCAAGGCCAAGAAGATCGCGGCGCATCTGATGGAGGCATCCGACGGCGATATCGAGCTGAAGGACGGCATGTTCTCCGTCGCAGGCACGGATAAATCAGTGGCCTGGGGCGATGTCACGCTGGCCGCTTACGTGCCGCATAATTACCCGCTGGAGGAGCTTGAGCCGGGGCTTGAGGAAACCGCGTTCTATGATCCGTCGAATTTCACCTATCCGGCCGGGGCCTATGCCTGCGAGGTCGAGGTTGACCCCGAAACCGGCAAGGTCACGATCTGCAGCTTTACGGCGGCGGATGATTTCGGCAACATCATCAATCCGATGATTGTCGAGGGTCAGGTCCATGGCGGTCTGGCGCAGGGCATCGGCCAGGCGTTGCTGGAGGGTGCGGTCTATGACAGCGACGGGCAGCTTCTGTCAGCCAGCTACATGGATTACGCCATGCCGCGGGCCGATGATCTGCCATCGTTCAACGTCGATCATTCCTGCGCCACGCCCTGCACGCATAACCCGCTTGGTGTCAAAGGCTGTGGCGAGGCCGGGGCCATCGGCAGCCCGCCCGCGGTGATCAATGCCGTCATTGATGCGCTGCAACGCGCTGGCAAGGATGTGACCCATATCGACATGCCGCTCAGCCCGGGACGGGTCTGGGAGGCGATGAACGGATGATCTCGGGCCCGCGCCGCCGGTTTGTGCGGCTGGCGGGGGATTTGAGTATTTGGACAAAGAAGATGGGGGTAGGGCCCTGTTTTTCTGGGAGGACAAAGAGATGTATGAATTCGAGCTGAAACGCCCCGGCACCATCGCGGATGCGGTGGCGGCGATGGGGTCTGATGACGCACAGGCGCTTGGCGGCGGGCAGACATTGCTGCCGACGATGAAGCAACGGCTGGCGGCCCCGGCGGTTCTGGTCAGCCTGGGTGGCGTGGCCGAAATGCAGGGCATCTGCACCGATGATGGCGGGCGCATCTGCATCGGGGGGGCCACCACCCATGCAGACGTGGCGGCGGCAACGGCGGCAAGCTATCCGGCGCTGTCGCATCTGGCGGGCCATATCGGCGACCCGGCAGTGCGCAATCGCGGCACGATTGGCGGATCACTGGCCAATAACGACCCGGCCGCGTGTTACCCGGCGGCGGTTCTGGGTTCGGGGGCGACAGTAGTCACCAACATGCGCGAGATTGCGGCGGATGATTTCTTTCAGGGCATGTTCACCACGGCGCTGGATGAGGGCGAGATCATAACGGAAGTGAAATTTCCGGTGCCCGAGGCGGCGAATTACCAGAAGTTCCTGCAACCGGCCTCGCGGTTTGCGCTGGTCGGTGTCTTTGTGGCGCGGTTTGCGGGCGCGGTCCGCGTGGCAGTGACCGGTGCCTCGCAGGAGGGCGTGCATCGCTGGGGCGCGGCTGAGGCGGTGCTGGAGGGCAATTACTCGGCCGCCGCCTTGGACGGGCTGTCGGTTTCATCAGATGGAATGCTGGCGGATATGCATGGCTCGTCCGCCTATCGCGCCCATCTGGTCAAGGTGCTGACCGGCCGCGCGGTGGCGGCGTCGGGCTGAACCGCAAGGCAATCTGATCTGCGGATGCGCCGGGGCAGATTGTCCCGGCGTTATTTATGGAACGGGCCTCCTGTGACGGAGCGGCATATGATGCAGGCGGGCGATTGGTATTGCTGCCTGGATGATGTGATGATCGGGCCGGGGCTGGGCATTGGCCCGGGGGCGATTGTGGGCGCGGGCGCGGTGGTAACGCGCGATATGGCGGCGGGGGTCACAGTGGCAGGATCGCCCGCGCACCCGATCGGATAGTCGCCACGCGCGATCCGGGGGGGCGGAAAAATCTTCCTTCAAGATTTTTCGGGCCGGAAGAATTTTGCAGGAAAATTCTTCCGCGCGCTCAATTGCCGGCGTTGGGGAAAAACAGCTGCTGGCCGCCTGCTTCGAAGCCTGCAATCACCGCCTGACCATCGGTCAAAAGCCATTCGGTGAAGGCCGCGGCCCCGTCAGAGTTCACATTCGGGCAATGGTCCGGGTCGACCGGAATGATGCCATATTGGTTGAACAGCGCCGGGTCGCCCTGGCTGAGGATGACATGATCGCCCCGGTTCTCGAAAGCCAGCCAGGTCGCGCGGTCGGTCAGCGTATAGGCACCCATTCCGACGGCGACGTTCAGCGTGGCCCCCATGCCCGACCCGGTCTCGCGATACCAGCTGCCCGAGGCCGCCGAGACATCGGCGATGCCATCCCAAAGGCTGAGTTCCTTCTGATGCGTGCCGCTGTCATCGCCGCGACTGGCAAAGGCGGCTCCGGCCCCGGCAATCCGTGCCAGCGCCTCGGTCGCATTGTCGGCCCCGGCCACGCCGGCCGGATCACTTGTGGGGCCGACGATGACAAAGTCGTTATACATCAGGTCATAGCGGGCCGTGCCGAAGCCTGCCGCGACAAAGGCCTCTTCCGCCGCGCGGGAATGCACGATCACCATATCGCCATCGCAGCGTCCGGCATTGCCAAGCGCCTGACCGGTGCCAACCGCCACGACACGAATATCGAGGCCGAGCGCCTGCGCCGCGATAGGCAGGATATAGCCATAAAGGCCCGAATTCTGGGTCGAGGTCGTCGATTGCACCAGCACGACGGGATCATCGGCCAGGGCGGGGCTGGCGAACAGGGCGAACAGGGTGACGGGAATCAGCTTCACAGCAACAGCTTTCCGTTCAGATAGGCGCGCGCGGCGGCGCTTGTCGGTGCGGATAGAAAGGCGGCTTTGTCTGCCTGTTCATGGCAGCGCCCCTGATGCAGGAACGCGACCTCATCGGCCAGCCTTTGCACCTGTCCGATATCATGGGTGACGAGAATCACCTTGGTCCCCTCAGAGGCGACGCGCGCGACCAGCGCCTCGATGGCATGGGTGGATTGCGGGTCGAGATGTGCGGTGGGTTCATCCAGCATCAGCAAAAGCGGGTTGGCCGCCAGCGCCCGGATAATGGCAAGCCGTTGCTGTTCGCCACCTGACAAGCGCCGGGCGGGGCGGTCGGCGAGCGGTTCCAGATGGCCAAGCGCCAACAGCCCCGCAGCCCGTTCGCCGCGCTCGCGCCGGGGCACTCGCGCCAGCGCCAGCGCATGACGCAGATTGGCCCGCACCGAGCGGCGCAACAATACCGGCTGTTGCAGCACAAACCCGATCCGGCCCTGCATGGCACGCGGGATCTGGACCCGGCCCTGATCGGGTGCGATAAGTCCGGCAATGACCCGCAGAACCAGCGATTTACCGGCCCCGTTCGGCCCCAGAAGCGCGGTAATTCCGGCGGGTGACAGGTCAAGATCGACGCCGTTCAGAAGCGCCACTTTGCGGCGGGTGACATGCAGGCACCGAATGCTCAGCCCCGGCATTTGCGGTTTGCGGGTCGGCTGGAACGGGATGATGTGCTGTTCGTCGCGGTCAGGCATGGGCCTGTGCCTCCAACCGGCCACGCAGGCCAAGCACGACCGCGTTCAGCACCAATGTGATCAGCAGCAGCACCATGCCAAGCCCAAGCGCCAGCGGCAGCGCCCCGCGCGAGGTTTCCAATGCAATCGCCGTTGTCATGACCCGCGTGACATGGTCGATATTTCCCCCCACCAGCATCACCGCGCCAACTTCGGCCAGCGCCCGGCCAAGCCCGGCCAGAAGCGCCGTGGCCAATGAAAACCGTGCGTCCCACAAAAGCGTGGCGATCACGTCCAGCCGGGTGGCCCCAAGCACGCGCAGGGTTTCGTCATATTCGCCCAGAAGATCGGCAAGGGTCGAGCGTGACAGCGCCGCGATGATGGGCGTGACCAGCACCGTCTGCGCCACGATCATCGCCGCGGGCGTATACAGAAGCCCCAATACGCCAAGCGGCCCCGAGGCCGAGAAGGTCAGATAGACCACCAGCCCCACGACAACCGGCGGCAAACCCATCAGCGCATTGACCAGAACCACCAGCGCGCCCCGGCCCGGAAAGCGAAAGACCGCCAGCGCCGCGCCAAGCGGCAGGCCGATCAATGCGGCCAGAAAGACCGCCGTCAGAGAGACCCTGAGCGACAGGGCCACAATCTCAAGCAAGTCGGCATCGCCCGAAAGAACAAGGCCCAGAGCGGTCAGAATACTGTCGGTGAATGTGGGCATGGCAGACCTTTCTGATGCGCAGAATGGCGCGAGGCGCAGGCGCAGCGTAGGTCAGAATGCGACCGAAAACCATCCGGGCACGAAGCGGGGTCCATGGCGGTGCCGTCAATCGGATATTTCTTGGCCGGGCGGCAGAAACAAAAAAATCGCCCCCGCGCCGATCTGGGCGCGGGGGCGACACAAGAATTCGGATCCGGCGCGAAGCCGCGGCGTGTCAGAGGCCGAGCGCGATGCGCAGACGGCTTACAACTTCGCCGACCATTTCAGGGTTGTTGCGGGCCTGTTCGATTGCAGCAGACAGCGCCACACGCGAGATGTCGGACAACCCGTCAGAGCCCGAAACCAGCGCCAGCGCGGCGTCGGGATCAAAGCTTTCGACATTCAGGACCGCAGCGGGATCAAGGGCGGCTGTAGCGGCCTCGGTTGCGGTTTCCGTTGCGGTTTCGGCCACGGTTTCGACAGCATCGGTCGCGGTTTCCGTTGCGGCCTCGGTTGTGGCTTCGGTTGCGGTTTCCGTTGCGGTTTCGGTCACGGTTTCGACAGCATCGGTGGCGGTGTCCGTAACGGCCTCGGTTGTGGCCTCGGTTGCGGTTTCCGTAACGGCCTCGGTCTCGGTCACTGCCTCAACCGCTTCATTGGCCCCTTCAATGACGGTTTCCGCAACGCCTTCGACAGCCTCAGCGGCTCCTTCGGTCACGGCCTCCAGGACGGTTGCCGCACCTTCCGACAGATCGGCCTCGCCTTCGGTCACGGCCTCGACCGCATCCGCCACACCTTCAGTGACCGTTTCCATGGCCTCGGTCGCCTCTTCGGTCACGGTATCCATCACCTCTTCCACGGCGCTTTCGGTTTCCTCGGTCACCTCCGCGACTGCCTCTTCCACGGCCTCGGTCTCTTCGGTGACCTCCTCGGCCTCCTCCATCACCTCTTCGACGGCGGGCACGGGTTCATCGGTATCCCGGCTGAACGGGCTCATGAAATAGACAATGGCGGCAATTGCGGCCAGTGCGATGGTAATGATCAGCGAGCGTGACATGGGTTCTCCAGACTTGAATGAAAATTGCTTTTGCGGCTTCAAATAGGCCCCCTTTTTGGTCAGCGCAACGCAAACCCGCCACTGAGTGCAGCATTCATTGTCAAACCGGCGGCGTTTCGCCTTGAACCTTGCGGTGTGCGGGGGTAATTTTGCGCAAACACCCATGTTGGCAACAGAAGGAATTCGCCGATAGCCCGCAGACCCCATAACGCGCCCCCACAGCGCGATACCGGCCCCCGCGTCAATGAACGCATCCGGTCCACAGAAATCCGCCTTATTGGCGCTGAAGGTGAAAATGTCGGGGTGGTTACCCCCGCGCGAGCCATGGATATGGCTGCCGAGGCCGGGTTGGACCTGGTCGAAATCTCACCCAATGCCGAACCGCCCGTGTGCAAGATCATGGATTTCGGCAAGTTCAAATACGAACAGCAAAAGCGCGAATCCGAGGCCCGCAAGAAGCAAAAGACCATCGAGGTCAAAGAGGTCAAGTTCCGCCCCAACACCGATACGCATGATTATGACGTGAAAATGCGCAACGTGTTCCGGTTTCTGGAAGGCGGCGACAAGGTCAAGGTGACGCTGCGCTTCAAGGGCCGTGAGATGGCGCACCAGAATCTGGGCCGTGAGCTGCTGGAACGGGTGGCCGAGGACGTCAAGGATATCGGCAAGATCGAGAACATGCCGAAGATGGAAGGCCGTCAGATGGTGATGATGATCGGCCCGGTAAGGTAACAGGGCGACATCGGAAATAGAGAAGGCGCGCCACCCCGGCGCGCCTTTTTTTGCAGTCAGCGGTTTGGCAAGTCGCGCAGCGTTGCCAGATGATTCAGTCGAGAAACGCCTTTTCCACCACATAGTGCGCCGGCCGGGAATTTGCCCCTTCTTCCAGGCCGAATTCCTCCAGCATCGCCTTCAGCTCAAGATTGAAGGCCAGGTTGCCGCAGATCATGGCGCGGTCGGTCTCGGGGGTGATCGGCGTCACGCCGAGATCGGCGAAGGCCTCGCCCGAGCGTATCAGATCGGTGATGCGGCCCATCCTGGCGCTCTTTTGCCGGGTCGTGGTGGGGTAGTAGCGGATCTTGTCGGCAAAGCCTTCGCCGATCAGTTCGGCCAGCATTTCATCGTTGCGGATCTCCTCGATCAGTTTCGCGCCATAGGCCAGCTCGCCCGTCTCGCGGCAGGTATGGGTGATGATCACCTCGTCGTAATCCTCATAGGTTTGCGGATCACGCAGCAGGCTGGCAAAGGGCGCAAATCCGGTGCCGGTGGCGAAAAACCAGAGCCGACGCCCGGGCAGCAGCGCGTCATGCACCAAAGTGCCCACCGGTTTGGGGCGCAGGATGATCTCATCGCCGGGCCGGATATGTTGCAGGCGGCTGGTCAAGGGACCGTCGGGGACCTTGATGGAATAGAACTCCAATTCGTCATCCCAGGAGGGCGAGGCGATGGAATAGGCACGCAGCAGTGGTTTTTGCTTGCCGGTCCTGGGGTCGGGGTCACCCATCAGCCCGATCATCACGAATTCGCCCGACCGGAACCGCAGCGAGGCCGGCCGCGTCACGCGGAAGGAAAACAGCCGGTCGGTCCAATGCGTAACCTCGGTTACGGTCTGGGCATCGGGCAGGGTAGGCACTTTTACGGCGCTGGCTTGGGTCACGGGGGAATGCTCGATCATGTCAATTATTGCGGCCTGTCAGTAAGCCGCACCTTCTGTCTAGTCTTTGATCTGGGTCAGGAAAAGGGGTATCAGGCCGCCATCATCCTGGCGCGGTGATCATGGGCGCGCCAATCGGCCCGCGCGCGCCATTGATCCTCGGGTTGGCGGGCGGCCAGATCGGCGGGAATTTCAACATCGTCAAAGCCTGACCGCCGCGCCATCGCATATTGATCGGCCAGCAGGGGACCGGCGGCGCGCAAATGCCCGCCATAGCCCATCTGGCGCAACCTCCGCGCCAGCGTGAACCCGCGGCCATCGGCGAAACTTGCAAAGGCGATGCGAATGGCGGGGATTGTGGCCAGATCGGGGGCCAGCGCGGCCAGATCGGCGTCGGGCGTGATGTCGCGCGGGGCAAGCCCGGTATCGGGTGCAAACCCGTCATCGGTGACGATCACGGCGCTGAGGCTGGCTTCGGTCACAAGGTCTTTCATGTCGTTTCCTTTCTCAGGAGGCGTGTTTCAGGGGCCCAGGCACGATGCGCCCGTCGATGAAATGGATACCGCATTCTTCCTTGTCGGAGCCGCTCCAGCGGCCCGAACGCGGGTCATCGCCTGCCGCCACGGGGGCGGTGCAGGGGGCGCATCCGATGGACGGGTAACCCTTGGCCACCAGCGGGTGACGCGGCAGGCGGTTATTGATCATGTAGTCGCGCACATCTTGCGGTTCCCAATGTGCCAAAGGGTTGATCTTGATGCGCAGATCACCCTCGGTCTCGAAAAACTCAAGGCCCGCGCGGCTGCCCGACTGGAACCGTTTGCGCCCTGTTATCCAGCTGTCGAACGGGGCCAGCGCATGTTCCATCGGTTGGATTTTGCGCAGATCGCAGCAGGCGTTTGTATCGCGTTGATGCAGGGTGCCGTCAGGATCGCCGGTGAGGGTGGCGATCTTGCTGGCATGGATGATGCGCATATCGGTCAGGCCAAGATGATCGGCGACCTCGCGCTGATAGCTCAGCGTTTCGGCAAACAGCATCTGGGTGTCGATGAACAACACCGGCACCGACTTGTCGATCACCGCAACCATATGCAGCAACACCACCGATTCGGCCCCGAAGGACGAGACCAGCGCAATGCGCCCGAGATCGGGATCGGACAGGGCGCGTTCCATCACCGCTGTCGCCGAATGGTGGAGGTAGCGCCTGTTCAGCGCCGCGACCCAATCGGACAGGCGGCCAAAGGGGGCATCAAGCGGCATGGTGGGCGGCCTCTGGATAAAGGGCCGCCTTGAACGGCTCCATGCCGAGGCGCCCATAGGTCTGCAGGAAAGTCTCACCGGCATCTTGGCGCAGGCTCAGATAGGCCATCACGATGCGCTCGATCGCGGGCACGATCTGATCGTAGGAAAAACCGGGGCCGGTGCGGCTGCCGATCACCGCATCCTCGGTGCCGTCGCCGCCAAGCGTGATCTGGTAATTCTCGACCCCGGCGCGATCCAGACCCAGAATGCCGATATGGCCGACATGGTGATGGCCACAGGCATTGATGCAGCCTGAGATCTTGATCTTGAGCGGGCCGATATCATGCTCCAGCTTCAGCGCGTCGAACCGCGTGGCAATTTCCTGCGCAACGGGGATCGAGCGGGCCGTGGCCAGGGCGCAGTAATCCATGCCGGGGCAGGCGATGATATCCGAGATCAGGCCAATATTGGCGGTGGCCAGATCGGCGGCTTTCAGGCGGGCATGGATTTCGGGCAGGTGGCGCTTGTGGACATGTGGCAGAATGACATTCTGTTCATGGCTGATACGCAGCTCATCATGGCCAAATTCCGCCGCGATACCGGCCATCACCCGCATCTGATCGGCACTGGCATCACCGGGGGTGGCGCCTTGTTTCTTCAGCGAAATGCTGACGATCGCATAGCCATCGGCACGGTGATCCGACAGGTTGGTATCGGCCCAGGACCGGAACACCGGATCACCGGCACGGGCGGCATCA
Source organism: Alterinioella sp. (assembly GCF_058343375.1). Lineage (NCBI taxonomy): Bacteria > Pseudomonadati > Pseudomonadota > Alphaproteobacteria > Rhodobacterales > Paracoccaceae > Alterinioella > Alterinioella sp. The sequence goes on along the minus strand of NZ_JBTUJH010000002.1, from coordinate 58,279 downwards.
TAGGCCGCGACCGGGGCGGTTTCAAAGGCAGGCGGCGCGAAATAAGCGGTGATTTCCTCCAGCAATTGCCGGGTCTTGGCTCCATCATAAAGCGATTTGCGCAGGCCAAATTCGGTCTCGACCTCGGCGCGCAGATTTTCCAGCCCGAACTCATGCACCAAAATCTTGATGCGGGCCTTGTATTTGTTGTCGCGCCGGCCGATGACATTCCAGACCGCGACAGTGGCCTCGAGATAGGGCAGCAGATCCTCCAGCGTCACGAAATCGGCCAGCAGCTTGGCGATCATCGGGGTGCGGCCAAGCCCGCCACCGACCCAGACCTGATACCCGATCCGGCCGTCGCGCGCGACGATGCGCAGCCCGATATCATGCGCCGCCGTCACCGCGCGGTCATTGCGGCTGCCGGTGATGGCGATCTTGAACTTGCGCGGCATGAACTGAAACTCGGGGTGGTCGGTTGACCATTGCCGCAGCAGCTCGGCCACCGGGCGCGGGTCGGCCAGCTCATCGGCGGCGGCCCCGGCAAAATGGTCGGCGGTGACATTGCGAATGGTGTTGCCGCTGGTCTGGATGGCGTGCATGCCGACCTCGGCCAGCGCATCCAGCATGTCGGGCACGTCGCGCAGTTTCGGCCAGTTATACTGGATATTCTGGCGCGTGGTGAAATGGCCATAGCCCTTGTCCCAGGTCTCTGCCAACTCTGCCAATTTCCGCATCTGCGCCGAATTGAGCGTGCCATAAGGGATGGCCACGCGCAGCATATAGGCGTGCAGTTGCAGATAGAGCCCGTTCATCAGGCGCAGCGGCTTGAACTCATCCTCGGTCAGGCTGCCGTCGATACGGCGCTCCACCTGGGCGCGGAACTGGGCGTTGCGTTCGGCGAGGAATTCGCGGTCGAATTCGGAATAACGGTACATTGAGGCGTATCCTTGTCACGGGCGCTGGCGAAATTCCTTCGAAGGAATTTGAGAAAGCTCTTCGAAGAGCTTTCCTTGCTCAGAGCTCCACCTGTTTGCCATGGGCATAGTTTGAAGGGCCGCGAGTGCGGAACGCTTCCCGAAAATGGGTCGGCGCGGGGCCGTTTTGCGTGGCGCGGGCATCGGCCAGATAGGCCCCCACGATGATGTTGGCCTGCCGCCCCGCATCGAGCAGGCGGATGGTGGCATGGGCCTCATCCTCCAGCAATTCGGCCTCGCCATGGTGGCGCGACCAGCGATCATCGGCGGTCTGATAGACGACATCGCCTTCCAGCAGGTCATTTGCGGTGACGATTTTCGGAGTGAATTCACGGGCCATGGAGCACCTCGGGAAGTTGAGCAGATTGATCCTGTCCTGCGCGCGGGGCGAGGCCGTAGAGCAGGATGGCGGGGCCGGTCATATCGGCGTGATCAAGATCGCTGGCCAGTGTGGCCAGGCAGCTTTGAAGCACGAACTGATCCGGGCGGGAGGCGTTTTCCACAATGGTGACAGGGGTTTGCGGCGCGGCCCCATGCATCAGCAGACGCCCTTGCAGGAACCGCGCGCCGCGCTTGGCCATATAGATGGCGGCGGCGGTGCCGGGGCGGGCAAGGGCGGCCCAATCCTGTTCGGCAAAGCCTGCCATGTCATGGCCGGTCAGGATGCGCAGCGCCGAATTGCGGCCACGTTGCGTCAGGCTTTGACCGATGGCGGCGGCAGCGGCAGAGGCGGCGGTTATGCCCGGCAGGATCGACCAGGACAGGCCGGCAGCGTCCAATGCGCTCAATTCCTCGTCCAATCGCCCATAGATCGCGGGGTCGCCCGATTTCAGCCGCACGACCTGCGCGCCGGCTCTGGCGTGTTTGATCATCAAGGCGGTGATCGTGGATTGCGCGGTCGAAGGGCCAAAGCCCTGCTTGCCGACATCCAGCATCACCGCCTCGCGGCGGGCAAGCTCCAGAATTTCGGGCGCAATCAACCGGTCATGAATGACGATATCGGCCTGGTCCAGCGCGCGGCGCGCCTTCAGGGTCAGCAATTCCGGATCCCCGGGGCCTGCGCCAACCAGATGCACATGCCCGGCGCGCGGGGCGCGTTCCAGATGGGCCTCCAGCAGATCGCCCAACGCATCCTCGGCCCCTTGCGATCCGCCCTGGGCCAGACCCTGGGGCCCGGCGCGAAAATAATACTCGGCCCAGAAATCGCGGCGCTTGCGGCCAAGGGGCAGCGCCTCGGCCGCGCGGCGAAAGGCCTTGCCGATCCGGGCCAGGGCCCCAAGCGTGGGCGGCAGGCGCTCCTCAAGATCGCGCTTGATGGCGCGTGCCAGCACCGGGGCCGCGCCCTCGGTGCCGATGGCAACGGTGACCGGGTCACGGTCGACGATGGCGGGCGTGATGAACTGGCTGTCGGCAAGGTTGTCGACGATATTGACCAGCGCGCCTTCCGCGCGCGCAATGGCGGCGCTGCGGGCATCCTCGGCAGCCTCCTCATCGGCGGCATAAAACAGCGCGGCCCCCGTGACATCACCGGCCTGCACTGCGCGCCGGTTGAGTATCAGCCTGCCCGCCCTGGCCCAGGCCTCAATCTCGGGCGCGGGCTGCCTGGCAAAGACCGAAATCCGGGCCTCGGTCTTCAGCAGGAGCCGCAATTTTGCCAAGGCCGCAGCGCCGCCGCCCGACAGCACCAGCCGCTGGTTTTCCATCGCAAGGAAGATCGGGAAATGTTTCATGACGGGCATTCCTGTTTCTGCCCTTAGATATAGGAGAATTTCCCGGAAAATGACCAGATACCCTTGCCAATAAGGACATATGTTCGCTATTGGTCAGGAAAGGCTTATCTGCGTTCCAAACAAAGGGAAATTGCCAAATGTCTGTCCAGATCGACGCGCTGGATCGGAAGATCCTTCAGACGCTGCAGGAGGATGCCAGCCAATCGCTGGATGATATTGCCAGAAAAGTGGGGTCTTCCAAGACGCCGGTCTGGTCGCGCATCCGCAAAATGCGCGCCGCCGGCATCATCGGCCAGCAGACCGTGGTGCTGGATGCCGACGCGCTTGGGCTGGAGGCCTGTTTCTTTGTCCTGATCCGCACATCGGAACATGAAACCGACTGGCAACAGAAATTTCTTGCGGCGCTGCAGGCGCGCCCCGAGGTGATGGAGGCGCACCGGCTGGCGGGCGATATCGACTATATCCTGAAAGTGCGCGTCGCCAATGCGCGCGCCTATGACGTGTTCTATCAGGCGCTGATTTCAGAAGTGCGTATCTATAATGTCACCGCCCTGCTCAGCATGGAGCAGATCAAATCCACCACGATGTTGCCGCTTTAAGGCACTTCTCGGAACACCTGAGACATTATGCATCTCTTATAGCGCGTCGTGCCTGATCGGATTCGAGCATTCATCACCCGGACCGAGGCAGCGTTCGCGCAATCGAATGCGTTCGGGTCGGCCGGTGAATTCGATTTGGCGCGACGCGCTCTAACGCGTTGAAATCTTTGATTTCAGGCAGCGTTAAGTGGTTCAGGTTTTTCGAGAAGTGCTATAGGCCCGGCTCAGCAGATGGCCGTTGCGGCAATATGTCGGGGCCGCATCCAGTTTCTCGGTTTCATCCAGCAGGGCGCGGCAGCCCTCCTGATCGGTGCAGGCCGAACAGGACAGAACCATGTTGCGATAGGCAAAGGCCCCGGTTTCGGGATCGCCCATCAGCTGTCTGTCCAGATCGACATCCAGATGCCTGGCCATGTCCTGCACCAGCTCGGCGCTTTTACCAAGTTTGTTGATTATCCCCATGGCGCGTTCCTCAAGATCAAGTGACCCCGCCATGATGGCCGCGCCACGCCGGCCCGCCATGATCCATGTCAATTGCCCGCGATCAGCTCGGTCTGCACTTGCGCGCCGCTTTCCAGGGTCCGGTGGACCGGGCATTTATTGGCAATCTCCAGCAGCCGGGCACGCTGACCCTCATCAAGATCACCTTGCAACGCGATGCGGCGGATGAACCGGTCGATCCTGGAGCTGTGCCCGCCGGCATCCTGGGCGTGCACCTTGTCATGCAGAATATCGACCGACACGCCGGTCAGCGGCCAGCCCTTGCGCCTGGCATACATGCGGATCGTCATCGAGGTGCAGGCCCCAAGCCCGGCGGCGACAAACTGATAGGGCGTAAATCCCTGATTGGTGCCGCCATATGACAGCGGTTCATCGGCCACGGCGTGATGGAACGGGCCGGCCTGCACATCCTGACGAAAGCCCTTTGGGTCGGCCTCGACCACGCGGGTCACACCTTCGGGCGCGCCGATGGGCGGCGCTGGCGGGCGCAGCGGCACGTATTTTCCGACCCATGCGGCAATGATTTCGGCGCCATATTCGGCATCCTCGGTGCGGGTCAGCAGGTGGTCGGCATCATCGAGCGTGATGAAACTTTTCGGATGTTTGGCGGCAGTGAAAATCCGGGTGGCGTTTTCGATGCCGACAACGGCGTCACGCGGCGCGTGCAACACCAGTAAAGCCTTGCCAAGGCTGGCAATGGCCGGGGCCAGATTTTCGGCGCGGACATCTTCGACAAATCCCTTGCCAATGCGGATCTGGCGGCCGCCAAGCGTGACCTCACCGGCCCCGTCGGCCGCGATCCGGTCCAGCGCATCGTCAAAATTATGCGTCACATGGCCGGGGTCAAAGGGCGCGCCAATGGTGATCACGGCCTTGACGCTGTCGATGGACCCGGCCGCGCGCAGCACGGCAGCCCCGCCAAGCGAATGACCGATCAGCAGCGCCGGGGCCATGCCGCGCGCGCGCAGCGCATCGGCGGCGGCCCCCAGATCCGCGACATTGGTGGAAAAGGAGGTATTCTCGAACTCGCCCTCGGAATGGCCAAGCCCGGTGAAATCGAACCGCAACACAGCGATGCCCATCCCCGCCAGCCGCGCGGCAATGCGGCGCGAGGCGACGACATCCTTGCCGCAGGTAAAGCAATGCGCCAGCAGGGCCGTGGTCAGATGCGGACCGGCAGGCAGGTCGAGCCGTGCGGCCAGTTTCCCGCCATCATGGCCGGGAAAGGTAAAACGTTCGGTGGGCATGGCAGGCGCGTCCTTCGCGGTAGTGCGTTGCATTGCAGAATGTGGGCCCGCGCGCGCCGCCGCAACCCACCTCACGCGGGCGTGTAGGGTTGTGTGCATGCGGCCCGGCAATCTTGCGGCCATTGCAGATATTGCGGCCTGCTATAGGGTCTGGTGAAATATTTGCTTCGGGAGGTTCATGCGGGTTCTGGTTCGTATCATGGCCGTCATGGCCCTGGCTTTGCTGTTGGCGGGCTATGGCGGTGCGCTGCATCCGGCGGGCGATTCGATTGCCATCGTGCGCTTGCCGGTGGGGATTGTCCTCTTGCTCAGCGTTGGCTTGATCGGCGGGCCGGGCTGGCTGCGGCTTGGTGGAGTGGCGGTCGCGGTGCTTGCCGTGGGCGGGATTGCGGCGCAGGCCTGGTTGCCGGGGCAGGCGGGCGGGCTGTCGGTCTATCAGAAAAACCTGTGGGTCGGCAACACGGCCAATGCCGAGCTGATTGCCGATATCATCGACAGTGACGCCGATATTGTCCTGCTTCAGGAACTGTCGGACCGCAATATCGCGCTGCTGGATCTTTTGCGCCCGACCCATCCCTATCAACAATTGTGCCGGTTTTCCGGGCGCGGCGGCATGGCCGTGCTGTCACGCTGGCCCGCGACCGGCCCCGGCATCTGCTCGGACGGGCGCGGCATGGCGGGGCTGCCGGTAGAGACGCCGGCAGGCCCGGTCTGGGCATTGTCGATCCATCTGCATTGGCCCTATCCGCATCGCCAGCGCTTACTGGTCGATGCCCTGTTGCCAATCATCGGCGCGCTTGACGGGCCTGTGATCATGGGCGGTGACTTCAACATGGTGCCCTGGGGGGCCAGCGTCCGGCAATTGGCGGCGGCCTCCGGGACATCGCTGGCAAGGCCGTTGTTTCCGACCATCCGTGTCGGCCCGGTGCCGCTGCCCATTGACTATATCCTTGCGCCCGGTGGCGGACAGACCGAACGCCGCCCGCGCCTGGGATCGGACCATCTCGGGGTTTTGGCACGGGTCACGCTTGCGCCGGGCTAATTGCCCAATAGCCGTTCATCAAAGGGATAGGTGGTCAGGTTTTCAAACCCATCCTCGGTGATCAGCACCTGATCCTCCAGCTTGATCGAGAAATCACCGCCCTCAGGCGATACCAAAGCCTCGACGCATAAGGTCATGCCCGGCTCCAGCACATAATCGAAGGCCCCCGGCACGGCCTGATCGGGATAGGCAATCAGCGGCCATTCATCGCACAGCCCCACACCATGCATCAGGCAGCTGTATTTCTGCTTTTGATATTGCGGGGCCAGAACATGGGTATTGGCGGTGAGATCGTTGAGGCGGACACCCGGTTTCAGCATCTCCATATTGGTCATGATATGATCATAGGCGTGGCGCATGGCCTCGATCATGTCGGGGCGCGGGGCACCGTCGCCGATCCACCAGGAGCGCGAGATATCGGCGCAGATGCCATAACACCCGATCAGGTCGGTATCGAAAGACAGGATCTCGTTATTTTGCAACACCCGCGGCCCGCATTCCTGAAACCAGGGGTTGGTGCGCGGGCCGGTGGTCAGCAGGCGGGTTTCGATCCATTCACCGCCGCGCGCGATATTGGCCTTGTGCAGCTCGGCCCAGATCGCATCCTCGGTCAGCCCCGGTTCGGTCGCGGCCTCCATTTCGGCCATGGCGGCTTCGCAGCCATGCATGGCGCAGCGCATCGCCCTGATCTCATCGCGGCCCTTGATGGCGCGGGATTTTTCGGTGACTTCCTCGCCATCCTTGATCTCGAAACCCTGCGTTTCAAGCGCGCGCAGCCCGTGCAGCATGATCTTGTCGACCGCCAACCGCATGTTGCCCGGCGCATGCGCCGCCATCAGTTCGCGCATGTCATTGGCAAAGGCATCTGCAGCCACGTCCACCTTGTCGCCGCGGTCGAAATAGAACAGATCCGCGCCCGAGCGGACCTCGCGCACCAGCGGGTTGAACCCCGACAGAAACGGCGCGTTCCTGTAATCCCACAGCACCATATAGCCATCGGCCAGGATCAGGCAGGCCCGAAACGGGTTATGCGTGTTCCAAAGCTGCATATTGGTGCTGTCAGTGGCATATCGGATATTGAGCGGGTCAAAGACCAGCAGCCCGCCATAATCCCGCTCAACCAGTTTTTCGGTGATCCGGTTCAGCCGATAGGCGCGCATGTCGGGCAGGTTGGGCAGGACAAGCCCGGCAGCCTCCCATTCGCCATAGGCCAGCGGCGTCGGCCCGATCTCGATCCGGTCATTGTCGTTCAGGGTTCCGTCGGGCAGATGCGTCCCCTGTGACGGGTCGATCTTGCGTGCCCGTGGGCGATAGGCGTCATTCATTCTGGACCCTCCCGATGCTCGGCCCCACACTGGTGCAGGGGAATCGCGCCCGCGCGCGGATTTACGGCATCAAGGGGGTCGAATTTGGAACATATCTGCCAGCAGAGCCTGCCTTTCGCGCCCTGGATGGTGCCCGCCGCGCGCCGCCTGCCGGGCATTCAGCCGCTGGATATGGCAAATTGGCTGGTGGTCGATGACGCCTTTGCCGCCCAGATGGCATTGCGCGACCGGCTGTTGTCGGATCGGCGCGCCGATGTGTTCGGTGCCTGCGACGTCGCCCCGGCGCAGGAATTGCTGGATCTGGTGGTGTCGCATCTGGGCCCGGGATACCAGATCAGGCCCGGTGGCGTGATCCGTCCCGATGGTGTCGAGGTGGCCTTTGACAGTGACCACCCGTTGGTGGTGGCCGCCCGTCTGGTGCAGGAGGATCTGTGCCTGCTGGAACACCCCGCCCAGGCCGGTGAACATGTGCTGACCGGTGCCGTCCTGTGCTTTCCCGCCAGTTGGACCCTGGCCGAGAAACTGGGCCGGCCGCTGATCGCGATCCATGATCCGGTGCCGGAATATGAGGCCAGTATGGCGGCGCGTGTGCAACGCCTGTTTGATGCGCTGCATCCCGACCGGCCGCTCTGGCGTGCCAACGCCTTGCGCTATGATGATCCGGCCCTGTTTCAGCCGCGCCGCCATGCCAAACGCCGCATTCGGCCCCGCAACCAGCCATCCTTTCTGCGCTCCGAACGGCAAAGCCTGTTGCGGCTGCCCGAAACCCGCGCCGTCGTGTTCTCGATCCATACCTGGGTGGTGGCCTGGGAAAACCTGACCGACGCGCAGCGTGCGGGCCTTGCGGCCCATCCGGTGGACAAGGTAGGGGCAGAATCATGAGCCTGATCGAAGAGCAATATGACGCCTATCCCTATCCCGAACGCGACCCCGCCGATGAGGCCAAACGCCTGATCACCGGGTCGCCCTCGCACCCGTTGGAGATTGACCATTTCGTCTTTGCCGGGCGGCGCGACTGGGCACAGCCCTTGCGTGCCCTGGTTGCGGGCGGCGGCACTGGTGATGCGCTGATCCAGATGGCGCAGATCCTGACCACTGCTGGCAGGCCCTATGAAATTACCTATATGGATCTGTCTGTTACGGCGCGCGGCATTGCCGAAGCGCGGGCCAGGGCGCGCGGGCTTGAGGGTATCGAATTCATCACCGGATCGCTTCTGGATGCCGCCCGCCATGGGCCGTTTGACTATATCGACTGCTGCGGCGTGCTGCATCATCTGCCCGAACCACAGGCCGGGTTCAACGCATTGGCACAGGCCCTGAAACCCGAGGGCGGAATCGGCGTCATGGTCTATGCCCCCTATGGCCGGTCGGGCGTCTATCCCTTGCAGCAGGCGTTCGGGGCGTTGTTGCAGGGCAGCCCGCAGGACCGGCTGCGCAGCGCGAAAGAGATCTACGCCCGCCTGCCCGAAACCCACCCGTTCAAATGCAATCCGCATCTGGTCGATCATCATCAAAGCGATGCCGGTTTCTATGATCTGCTGCTGCATTCGCAGGACCGGGCCTACAGCATCCGCGAGTTGGCCGCCGCCTTCACGCAGGCCGGTCTGGCGATCACCGGGTTGCCGCAGGCCCATGCCTATGATCCGGTCCCGCTGTTGCCCGATCCACGGCTGTTGGTGGGGCTGGATGCCGTCACCCGCATGGAGATTGCAGAAAAACTGCGCGGCACGATCAAGCTGCATATCGCCTATGCGGCCCCGGCGGCAAATGCCCAAGCGCGGGTTGCCAAACCGACCCCGCAATCGGTGCCGCATCTCAAAGGCGTCAAACCGGCACAGCTTGCCAATGCGATTGCAAGGCAAGGCGTTTTGCCGATCAATGTGGCGGGCGAAAAGCTGGAAGTTCCGGTTTCGGCCGCCGCCGCAACGCTGGTTCGCCATATCAACGGGCGGGCCAATCTGGCCGAAATCGCACGCGCTGAGCGGCTGGATCCGGTCGCGTTTTCGGCGCTCTGGAACGGTGTGTCTGATGCGATGTGCACCTATGGTCTGATGTTCTACTCGTCGCTCTTGCGCTGAGCGGTCGGCCGGGCCAAATTTTTCCGGAAAAATTTGCCGCCCCGAAATTTCTTCGAGAAGAAATTTCCGCTCAAATGTCGCGCTACATCTTGAAATGTTTCGACAGTTTCAATCCCTGACCCTGATAATTCGACGCCAATTCCGCGCCATAGAGCGTTCGGGGCAGGGCGGCCATGCGTTCATAGACCAGACGGCCCACAACCTGCCCGTGCTCCAGCACAAAAGGGGCCTCGTGGCAGCGCACCTCCAGCACGCCGCGCGCGCCTGCCCCTCCGGCCGCGGCATAGCCGAAACCGGGGTCGAAGAACCCCGCATAATGGACGCGAAACTCACCCACCATGGCCAGATAGGGGGCCATTTCGGCGGCGCAATCGGGCGGGATCGTCACCGCCTCCTGACTGACGAGGATATAGAAGGCACCGGGGTCCAGGATGATGCGGGCATCGGTGGTTTCCAGCCGTTCCCAGAAATCATCGGGCGCGTAATAGCCGATATTGTCCAGATCGATCACACCGGTATGCGGTTTGGCACGGTAGCCCACCAGCCCGCCCGCGCCGGGCCTGAGATCGACCGAAAAGCCCAACCCGTCGCGGATCACGGGCTGCCCTGAGACGAGCGGGGTCTCGGCGTGGCGGGCGTTCAGTTCGGCATCGCTCAGCACGGCCTGCCCGGCGCGAAACCGGATCTGATTGAGCCGCATTCCCGGGCGCACCAGAACCGAGAAACTGCGCGGGCAGATTTCGGCGTAAAGCCCGCCCTGATAGCCCGCCGGGATATGGTCAAATTCAGTGCCGTAATCGGTGATGGTGCGGGTCAGCAGATCCAGCCTGCCGGTGGAGCTTTTGGCATTTGCCACCGCGTTGATCGTGCCGGGCAGGGCCAGCGCCTCGATCAATGGCACCAGATAGACGCAGCCCTTTTCCAGCACCGCCCCATCGCTGAGATCGACCTTGTGCATGGTAAATTCGGCCAGACGTTCGGCCACGGTCTGCCCGGCCCCGGTGAGAAACGAGGCGCGCACCCGATAAGCGGTGTCGCCAAGGCGCAGATCCAGGCTGGCGGGTTGCACCTGGGTGTCGGCAAAGGCGCGCTCAGAGCGGATCTGCCCGGCCGCCGCCATCGCTTCGATCGCGTGATCGGGCAGAACACCGGGGTGGGGCAGGTCTGGTGTCATAGCAAGGCTCCACATACACAAAAACCGCCCGGCCCAGAGCGGGCATGAGCGGTTTTCAGGTTGGTCGGGCTAGCAGGACTCGAACCTGCGACCTTCCGTCCCCCAGACGGACGCGCTACCAGACTGCGCCATAGCCCGACTGCCATGCGTTCTAGCGGTTTTGCGCGCCGGTGCAAGCGTGAAAGGGGGCGATATCTGCACAAGGTCCGGGATTTGCCTAAGAGGCGCGGGATCTGGCGGTCAGCCGGTCGGCCAGCGCCTGCAACCGGATAACATGCGGGGTCAGCTCTGCAATCCGGGTCGCATCGAGCGGCTTCGATTCGGCAATCAGAGCGTGCAGGGCCGATAATGGTGCCTCGCTGGCATCCGGCGCAACAAGGTGCGCTTGCGGCATTGGCACCGGGGCAGCCGCATCGGCCATAACCGGCTCGGGGGCATCTTCCGGCGCGTCCTCGGCCGCTTGATTTGACTGCTGCGCGCCCGCGGCCACCGGTTCATCCTGCGCGGCCTTATCCGCCTGCACCGGCGCGTCTTGCCCGGCCCTGTCAGAGCTGGCCATTGCGTCAATATCGAAAAATCCGGTTGCAGCCTCGGGTGGCGGGGCCTGCGCAGGCGCGACGATGGTGGCATCCATTGCGACGCTCTCGATCACCTCCCCATCCAGCAGATCCTCTGCCAGCGCCGGAGACAGGGCAGACACATGGCCCATACCCTCCTCGCGGAATATCTTCTGCACGCCGCGAATCGTCAGGCCCTGATCATGCAGCAGCACCTTGATGCCGCCCACCAGCCGCATATCGGCGGGGCGGTAATAGCGCCGCCCGCCGGCGCGTTTTACCGGCTTGATCTGGCTGAACTTGCTTTCCCAGAATCGCAGCACATGCGCCTCAACCCCCAGCCAGTCGGCAACCTCACGGATGGTGCGAAACGCCTGGGGCGATTTTGACGCCATTGCCCCGACTACCTCCGGTTGCCGGTGGCAACGCGGTCTTTCATCAGATGCGAGGGGCGAAAGGTCAGCACCCGGCGTGGCGGAATCGGCGCTTCTTCGCCGGTCTTGGGGTTGCGGCCCACCCGCGCGGTCTTGGAGCGCACCGAAAACGTGCCGAAGGACGAGATCTTGACCTGTTCATCGCTGACCAGGCTGTCGGACATCAGTTCCAGAACCCGTTCGACCAATTGCGCGCTTTCATTGCGCGACAGGCCCACTTCGCGGTAAACCGCTTCGCTCAGGTCCATGCGTGTCAGTGTTTTCCCGGCCATATCACAAGATCCCCCAAATGATGCGACCATCCTGCGCTTTGTGGTTTCCCAAGTCAATATCAAGGGCTTGCATGGCAGAGCCTCGCCGCCACATGAACCAGGCTACCAGCGCAGGACAGCCGATCCCCAGGCCAGGCCGCCGCCGATGGCCTCGACCACCAACAGATCACCGCGTTTGATCTTGCCTTGCGCCACGCCGACCGACAAGGCCAGCGGGATCGAGGCGGCAGAGGTATTGCCATGATCCTGAACCGTCACGATCACCCGGTCCATGCCGACGCCCATCTTTTGCGCCGTGCGTTTAATGATGCGCAGATTGGCCTGATGCGGCACGATCCAATCGACATCATCGGCCGCAAGCCCGGCGCGGGCCAGCGCGGTATGGGCGGTTTCGGCCAGTTTTTCGACCGCGTGGCGAAACACCTCGCGGCCCTCCATGCGCAGCACACCGGTGCTTTGCGTCTGTGAGACGCCGCCATCGACATAAAGCAGATCCTTGAAGCGCCCGTCGGAATGCAGATCGACCGCCAGAATGCCGCGATCCTCGCCGGACCCGGCGCGGTCCTGGCCCTCAAGCACCAGCGCGCCGGCCCCGTCCCCGAACAGAACCGACGTGGTCCGGTCCTGCCAGTCCATGATCCGCGAAAAGGTTTCGGCCCCGATCACCAGCACGCGATTTGCCTGACCTGACAGAATAAAGGCATTGGCGGTCGACAACGCAAAGATGAAGCCGGCACAGACCGCCTGCACATCAAAGGCAAAGCCGGTTTTCATGCCAAGCCCGTGCTGGATCATGGTGGCGACCGATGGGAAGGTCAGATCGGCCGTCGAGGTGGCCACAATCACCGCGTCGATATCGGCGGCGGTCAGGCCAGCGTTTTCCAGGGCAGCCTTGGCGGCTTTCACACCCAGATGCGATGTGGTCTCGCCCTCGGCCGCGAAATGGCGCCGCTCAATCCCGCTGCGGCTGCGAATCCATTCATCACTGGTGTCAATCCTGGCCTCAAACTCGGCGTTTTCGACCATGCGTTCGGGCAGATAATGGCCAATGCCAACCGCGACTGCGCGGCGTGTTCCGTCCTCTGCGTTCATATCTCGGCCTCTCCGTTTGCAAGGGCCAGCGCCCGTTCAGAGACCGCGATACGCGCGGCCAGCCTGTCATTGAACCCAGCCTCGGATAGTTGGGCCGCCAGTTTGATTGCCGCCGAAACGCCGGTCGCGTCGGCGGCACCATGCGATTTTACCACAGTTCCGTTCAGGCCCAGAAACACGCCGCCATTGACCTGGCGCGGGTCAATCCGCCTTGACAGTCGCCGCATCGAGCCCATCGACAGCAGCGCCGCAATCTTCGACAGGATGGAATAGCGGAATGCCTGGCCCAGAAACTCGCGGATCAGGCTGGCGGTGCCTTCCCCGGTTTTCAACGCGATATTGCCGGTAAACCCGTCGGTCACGATCACATCGACCCGATCCGAAGGAATATCGCCGCCTTCGACAAAGCCGACATATTCATACTGCCCGGCAGCGGCCGATCGGGCAATCGCCTGCGCCCCAAGTTTCAGTTCGGCCCGGCCCTTGAATTCCTCGGTGCCGACATTCAGCAAACCGACCCGCGGGCGCGACAGGCCAAACCCGTTGCGGGCATAGCTGGCCCCCATCAGCGCATATTGCAAAAGGTCGTTTTCATCGGCGCGGATATCGGCCCCGACATCCAGCATCACATTGAACCCGCCGGGATTGCGCGATGGCCAGAGGCAGGCAATTGCAGGCCGGTTGACGCCCTCGATCTTGCGCAGGCGCACCATGGAGATGGCCATCAATGCGCCGGTATTGCCGCAGGAAATGGCCGCCGTCGCTTCGCCGTCGCGCACCGATTCGATGGCCGACCACATGGACGTGCCCTTGCCCGAGCGAACCACCTGACTGGGTTTGTCATCCATCGACACCACGCCATCGGCATGGCGCAGGTCGCAGCGGCCCGTCAAAACCGGTTTGCGCGCGATCAGAGCCTCCAGCTCGGGCTTGTCACCATGCACAATGAAACGAAGGCCACCGATACTCTCGGCGGCCTTGGCCATACCATCGACCACAGCAGATGGCCCCAGATCCCCGCCCATGGCATCGATTGACAGCACCGTATCAGACGCCGTGGCGCCGGTCGCTTGTGCTGTTTCTGACATCAGGGGACCTGCCTTGCGGATAACGTCGGATTATGCCGCGTCGTCGTCCAGATCAACCTCGGCCTGCGCGATCACTTCGCGTTCGGCATAGGTGCCGCAGGAAGGGCAGACATGGTGCGGGCGCTTCAGTTCACCGCAGCTTGGGCATTCATTTGGGTTGGCCGCAACCAAGGCGTCATGCGACCGGCGCATGCCGCGACGGGACGGGGTAATCTTACTTTTGGGGACAGCCATGTCTCAACCTCGAAATTATTAGGGGGCGGACCTTGGTCGCGGATGGCCCCGGTAGTGTCATGTAACGTTCATATCCTGGCACCGCCTAACGCCTGAAATCCGGCTCGGCAACCCTTTTTCGGGCCCGGTGCGGGCGCGCCAGGGGGCGCGGCAATCTCACGCGGCGAATGAGGCCGGGAACATACTGGGATTCCACGCCCATGCAAGCCCTAATCGCGGGGCCTCTTCAGGACGACCCCTCGGGCGTGTCATCGGGATCTTTATCGCTCAATGCATCGCGCAACCCGGCCAGGCCGGCAAAGGGGCGGGTATCCTCATCGCGCATCGGCACAACGCCTGGCCCGGCAAAGACGGCCTGGTCCAGTTCGGCCCCGGCGGCGCGCGGATAAAGCGGCAGGTTCAGCGCCAGCGCCTCGATCATCACGGCGGCGGGGTCGATCACCGGGCCAAGCGGCTCGATCGTGTCATCCTTTGGCATCAGCGCCTCGCCATCCTCGGTCAGTTCCGGCTCGGGCGGGGTGACCATGTAACGGCGGCTGACCGCCAGATCCAGCCGGGTGGTCACCGGGTCCAGCGTCACCACGCAAGGCTGCACAACCGTCGCGCCAAGCGTCGCCTCAAGACGCCAGTCCTGGCCCGCATCGGCAAGGATGGCACCGTGAAAGCGCAGCTTGCGCAGGCCCATGATTTCCAACGCTGCCGCAATCGCGGCGCGGGCCCCGGCCTCGGGGCGCAGATCAAAGCTGTTGGGCCGGCTTGCGCCGAGATCGTTGACGCGCAACGGTGTGCTTGGCAGATCGGACATGGTCGGGGCCTTTCTTTTGGGGCACGTGCATGGCAAAATCGACAGGGGAACTTGCCCTGCCGGTTCTGGTCGGGTAAGCCGATAGAAAGCTTTGCCGGGCCTTGCAAGAGCCCGCAAGATGTTTGGGGCATCCAATAATGATGGCGCATAAGAGGGCCGGGCAGATGACAACGCATCCCAAGGGCACGAAATGGGTTCTGGCGGCCGTTCTGGCGGTTGGCCTGTCCGCCTGCGCCGCGACCTATGTCAATCACGGCTATATTCCGCCGCCAGAGGAACTTGAGACCATCCTGCCGGGCGTCGATACCCGCGCCAGCGTCGAGGCGACAATCGGCCGGCCGACCGCGTCGGGCGTGATCGGCGAAAACACCTGGTTCTATGTCGCGTCGCGGCAACGGTTCTACACCTATACCGCGCCCGAAGTGATCGAGCGTGAGATCGTGGCCATTTCCTTTGATGATCGCGGTGTGGTGGAAAATATCCGCGAACTGGGTCTGGAGGATGGCCAGGTCGTCCGCCTGTCCCGCCGGGTGACCGAATCGAATATCCAGGAAGTGACCTTCCTGCGCCAGTTGGTCGGCAATTTCGGGCGCATCAGCATCGCCGATGCCCTGAACGGGTCCTGATCACCCCGCGTCGGGTTTGAAATCCAGCGCCACCCCATTGATGCAATAGCGCAGCCCCGTGGGTGCGGGCCCATCGGGAAAGACATGGCCCAGATGTGCCTCGCAGCGGGTGCAATACACTTCGGTGCGGCGCATGAAGAACCCGCGATCCTCTTTTTCGCCCACCGGGGCATCCTCCAGCGGGGCATAAAAACTGGGCCAGCCGGTGCCGCTGCCGAATTTGGTGGATTGATCAAACAGCGGCGCGCCACAGCAGACGCAATGGAAAACGCCGTCCTCCTTGGCGAAACTGTCATGGCTGAAGGCGCGCTCGGTGCCGTGTTTGCGGGTGACCTTATAGGCCAGGTCGCTCAGATCCTTGCGCCACTCGGCATCCGGCTTGACTAGTTTTTCCATCCACATTCCCCCTTGTTGCCGCTATGGCATGGTCTCATTGTCGAAATATTCCGCATCCCGGGATGTAGACCTTGCGGCGCGTTGCGCCAAGGGGCAGGGGCGCGCGGTGGCGATAACATTGGCGGGAGCATCGCAACAGATGCTGACACTCAGCAAAGGCCGGTATCGGGCACGCGCAACGCAAGGCGCGCGGGATCTGCGCCGTGCACAGCGCCTGCGCGCCCTGGCCTTTCACGGCGTTGACGGCATTGATCGTGATGCCTTTGACGACCGCTGCCAGCATATCCTGATCGAGGAAGTGGCGACCGGCGCGCTGGTTGGGTGCTTTCGGCTGCTGGCCCTGTCTGGCGGTGCCGCGATTGCAGACAGCTATTCGGCGCAATTCTACGATCTGGCCTCGCTGGCGCATTTCAAGGGACCAATGGCCGAAATCGGGCGGTTCTGCCTGCATCCCTCCCACACCGATCCCGACATCCTGCGCGTGGCCTGGGGGGCGCTGACCGGATATGTCGATGCCAACGGGGTCGGGATGCTGTTTGGCTGCTCGTCCTTTCCCGGCACCGATGCAGACCCTTACAGCGACGCCTTTGCGCTGCTGCGTGATCGCCATCTCGCGCCGGCGTCATGGCATCCCGGTATCAAGGCGGCCGAGGTGTATTCCTATGCCACGGCGCTGCGCCACAAACCCGATCTGAAACGCGCCAATGCGGTGATGCCGCCCTTGCTCAAGACCTATCTGATGATGGGCGGCAGGGTCAGTGACCATGCGGTCGTGGACCGGGAGATGAACACGCTGCATGTCTTCACCGGGCTGGAGATCGCCGCCATCCCACCGGGCCGCGCGGCGCGCCTGCGCGATATGGTGGGCTGACGCGGGCCGCTCGGCCCACCCCTTGTCAACGCCCCTCCCTCCCGGCAGAACGCCGTAACGGCCTTCTTCTTTGCAAAAATACTCTGGGGGAGACCGCCAAAGGCGGGCGGGGGCAAGGCCCCCAAAACCCGGTCTTATTCGTCCAGAACTACCAATGCGTGGCGTTTCTTTCCCGCAGAAACCTTTATCGGAAACTCGCTGCCGTCGCTATCGATCATCAATCCGGGATCCTTGATCAGCCCATCATTCATCCTTGCGCCGTCGCTGTCGATGAGCCGCTTGGCCTCCTTGCCCGAGCTTGCCAATCCAGAACGGACGAAAATCTGAACAATGGATATTTTTTCTCCCGCGCTGAGCCGCAACGTGGGCAGATCCGCGCCGGTGCCGCCCTTTTCAAACACATCGCGCGCGGTGGCCGCGGCGGTCCGGGCCGCATCGGCCCCGTGCAACAGCCCCGTCACCTCATTGGCCAGCACGATCTTGGCCTCGTTGATCTCAGCACCTTCAAGCGCCCCCAACCGGTCGCATTCCTCAACGTCGAGCTCGGTATAAAGCTTCAGGAACCGGCCGACATCGGCATCGGTGGTATTGCGCCAGAACTGCCAGAACTCATAGGGCGACCGCATTTCGGCATTCAGCCAGATCGCGCCATCGGCGGTCTTGCCCATCTTCTTGCCATCCGACGTGGTCAAAAGCGGCGTGGTCATGCCATAGATCTCATGGTCCAGCACGCGTCGGGTCAGGTCGATCCCGTTCACGATATTGCCCCATTGATCCGACCCGCCAAACTGCACCAGACAGCCATAGCGCCGGTTCAGCTCAAGAAAATCATAGGCTTGCAGGATCATGTAGTTGAATTCAAGAAAGCTGAGCGACTGTTCCCGATCCAGCCGCGACTTCACCGATTCAAAGGACAGCATCCGGTTGACGCTGAAATGGCGGCCGATGTCGCGCAGAAAGTCGAGGTAATTCAGATCCGCCAGCCATTCATCATTATTCAGCATCAGCGCATCGGTGGCCCCGTCGCCATAGGTGATGTAATTGGCAAAGACAGATCTGATGCCGGAAATATTGGCATCGATCTGGTCCGGCGTCAGTAGCGGGCGTTCCTCGGCGCGAAAGCTCGGGTCGCCCACTTTGGTGGTGCCGCCGCCCATCAGGGTGATCGGCTTGTGGCCGGTCTTTTGCAGCCAGCGCAATGTCATGATCTGGATCAGACTGCCGACATGCAGCGATGAGGCGGTGGCGTCAAAACCGATATAGCCCGGCACCACACCCTTGCTCAGCGCCTCGTCAAAGCTCTGATAATCGGTGCAATCGGCCAGAAAGCCGCGCGCCATCATCACATGCATGAATTCGGATTTGGGGTGGTAGGCCATGGTTTGTCCGTCCATTCTGTCAGTGCAGGCGTGATACCGGGAAGGATGGCGCGATGGAAGGGCCGATATGGGTGGCGGGCGCGATGTCGGGGACATCGCTGGATGGCGTTGATGCGGCGCTGTTGCGCACTGATGGGCACGCCATCATCGAATTTGGCCCCAGCCGCTATCGGCCCTATTCCAGGGCCGAGAGGGAGGTGCTGCGGGCCGCGATCGGGCGCTGGCCGGGCCAGGCCGGGGTGGCGGCGGCCGCCGAGGTCGTCGAGACCGCCCATGCCGCGCTCCTGTCGCGGCTGAACGGTGCCGAACTGGTCGGGTTTCATGGCCAGACACTGGCCCATGACCCGCATCGGCGCGGCACGCATCAGGCCGGTTGCGGGCAGGTGCTGGCCGATGTTCTGGGGCTGCCGGTGGTGTGGGATTTCCGCAGCGCGGATGTGGAGCTGGGCGGCGAAGGCGCGCCGCTGGCCCCGTTCTTTCACTTCGCCTGCGCGCGCTGGATCAAGGCGACCGAGCCGGTGGTGTTTCTCAACCTTGGCGGGGTCGGCAACCTGACATGGGTCGATCCCGCCGCGCCCGGACCCGAGGCCGAGGGGGCGCTGCTGGCCTTTGACACCGGCCCCGGCAATGCGCCTTTGGATGATCTGATGCGGGCGCGCTGTGGCAAACCCCGCGATGAAGGCGGTGCGATGGCTCTGGCGGGGCAGGCTGATGCGGCGATTGTTGCGGCCGCGCTTGCCCGGGTCTTCATGTTAAGAATGCCCCCAAAGTCACTGGATCGAAACGATTTTTCGGATCTGGCCGATCTGGTGAAAAACCTGACGACCGAAGACGCCGCCGCCACGCTGACCGCGATCAGCGCTGAGGCCGTGGCGCGCGGGCTGGAACATTGCCCGACCCCGCCCGCACAGGTGCTGGTCTCTGGCGGCGGCAGGCATAATCGGGCGATGATGGCGGCTTTGGCGGCACGGATCCCCTGTCCGGTTCTGCCGGTGGATGCGGTGGGTCTGGATGGCGATATGCTGGAGGCGCAGGCTTTTGCCTATCTGGCCGTGCGCGTGATGCGCAGAATGGCAACCTCGGGGCCTGCGACGACCGGCGTTCGGGCCAATGTCGGCGGTGGCGTTCTCAGCCATCCCGGCTGACGCGGGCGGCAAACGAAGCCCAGGGCCGAAATCTGCGCTGCCGGTCTTTCCATCACTCGGCGCGGCTGTCTTGCGGCTGAGACGCATCGGCGTCTGACACCGGCAGCCACAGCGCGATACTCGTGCCATCGCCCGGCTGGCTGACCAGTTCCAGCCCGCCGCCCGATTGTTCGACAAACCCCTTGGCCATCGGCAGGCCAAGGCCCGACCCTTTGCCTGCCGGCTTGGTGGTGAAAAACGGGTCCATCACACTCATCTGAAGCTCCGGCGTGATGCCCGGCCCCGAATCCATGACCGAGATCCGGCAATAGCGCCCGGCCGGCAGGGTGGTGCCATGAAATTCCTGCTCATGCCCGGCATCGACCCAGTCCAGCCGCAAGATGATGGTGCCGGAATCCGCCATCGCGTCGCGGGCATTGATCACCAGGTTCAGCAGCGCGTTTTCCAACTGGTTCACATCGGCGGTAATCGGGTGCGGGGCAGATGTCAGCTCCAGCTGGAGCGATATCGAATCCGGTAAAACCCGGCTTGTCAGCGCCACGAAGTTTTGCACAAACCGTTCGGGATCGAAGGTTTTCGGGTTCAATCGGGCCTTGCGCGAAAAGGTCAGCAAATGCGCGGTCAAGGTCGCCGCGCGCAGCGCCGCCTGGCGGGCTTCCTCGGCCAGCTGGTCCTTTTCCGCGCGTGTCGGCACTTCTGAATAGAGGTCAAGATTTCCAATCATGACGGTCAGCAAATTGTTGAAATCATGCGCAATTCCGCCAGTCAATTGGCCGACAGCCTGCATCTTCTGGGCCTGAATATTGCGCTTTTCCGCCAGTTTCAGGGCGCTGCGCATGGCAACGCTCTCATGCAGGCTGACCAGATAATAGATCACCATCAGCACCGAAAACAGCATCGTCAGCAGCATCATGGTCATGGTGTCGGCCTGGCGCGCCATGTCATAGCCGAAATAAAGCGTCAGGCCGGAAATCAGGAGGCCATCCCAGATCGCGATCCGGCGCAGGCCGGAATAACGGCTGATCGAATACAGCACCATGCCCACAACCAGGGACAGCGCCGCAATTCGCATCAAGGTGATATCCAGCGACCACAGAAAGACGGGCAGGATGGCAAACCACAAGGTTGTGGTGAAGATGAGCGCGGTCGCAATCTGGGTATCAAGCTGCGTGCCGGGCCGGCGCCGGGTGGCAAGAAAGCTGATACTGGCCGCCTCGGCCAGCATGTAGATCGCCAGCCAATACAGCGCCGAGGTCAGATCCAGCCAGATCGCGATGCTGATGCAGAAAATGGCCAGCAGGGCGAAACGGGCCCCGATTTCCAAGACCGGCTCGACATCGGATTCGATCATCAGCGCAAGCGTTTCCCAAGGCTCTTTACGCATGGGAGGATGCGGTTTCTGGGTCGGGCGCTGTCTCAAATCATTCGCAATTATCTCGGGGGGCGCCGAGGCGGCGGCAGGTCACCGGACCTTAGTAAAACAGCGAACGGGGGCGGCTGTAAAGAGCATCCGGGCCTTGACGGGGGCTGGCCCGGATATGGTTTCGCGGCTCAACGCAGGATCGAGCGGCCGGCAAATTCGGCGCTCTCGCCCAACATTTCTTCGATGCGGATCAGCTGGTTGTATTTCGCCAGCCGGTCCGAGCGCGCCAGCGAACCGGTCTTGATCTGTCCGCAATTGGTGGCCACGGCCAGATCGGCGATGGTGGCATCCTCGGTTTCGCCGGAGCGGTGCGACATCACGCAGGTCATTCGGTTGCGATGGGCCAGCTCGACCGCGGCCAGGGTTTGCGAAAGCGTGCCGATCTGGTTCACTTTCACCAGCAATGAATTGGCCGCACCCTGTTCGATCCCCATCGCCAGACGCGCGGGGTTGGTGACAAACAGATCATCACCGACCAGTTGCACGGTGCTGCCAAGGCGGTCGGTCAGCAGTTTCCAGCCCTCCCAGTCATCTTCCGACATGCCGTCCTCGATCGACAGAATCGGGTAATCCGCGCAAAGTGCTGCAAGGTAATCGACATTCTCCGCCGGGCTCAGAATCTTGCCTTCGCCGGCCATGACATATGTGCCATCGCGGAAATATTCGGTCGCGGCGCAATCGAGCGCCAGCATGATGTCATCGCCCGGTTTGTATCCCGCTTTTTCGATGGATTTCAGAATAAAATCAAGCGCGTCGCGGGTAGAGCTAAGGTTGGGGGCAAAGCCGCCCTCATCGCCGATCCCGGTCGAAAGACCCGCCGCCGACAGCTCGCCCTTCAGCGTGTGGAAAATTTCCGAGCCCATGCGCACGGCCTCACGGATATTTTCCGCGGCAACCGGCATGATCATGAATTCCTGAATGTCGATCGGGTTATCGGCATGTTCGCCACCATTGATGATATTCATCATCGGCACCGGCAAAAGCCGCGCGCCGGTGCCGCCGACATAGCGATAAAGCGGCTGGCCGGTATAATCCGCGGCGGCCTTGGCGACGGCCAGGCTGACCCCCAGAATGGCATTGGCCCCCAGGCGGGATTTGTTGTCGGTGCCGTCCAGTTCGCACATGGTCGCGTCGATTGCGGCCTGTTCGGTGGCGTCAAAGCCAACCAGATTTTCGGCCAACTCGCCATTGACCGCCGCCACCGCCTCCAACACGCCCTTGCCCAAATAGCGCGCGGCGTCGCCATCGCGTATTTCGACCGCCTCATGGATGCCGGTAGAGGCACCTGAGGGCACCGCCGCGCGGCCCATGGTGCCATCCTCCAGCACGACATCAACCTCGACCGTCGGGTTGCCCCGGCTGTCCAGAATTTCGCGGGCGTGAATGTCGATGATTGTGCTCATGAGACCGGGTTCCTTGACGGCAGATTTGGCGGGTTGGCGCAGCTATAGCAGGGGCGTGGCGAAAGTAAACGGCTTATGATAGCGCTAACAGAGCGGTGATTGCGCGCTGAGGCGGCGTTCGCGCCAGGCTGAATAAAGCCCGGTGCCCAGGATCAGCGCCGCACCCGCATAGGTCAAGGCATCGGGGCGCTCGGCAAATATGGCGATGCCCAGGATCAGCCCGAAGATAAGCCGCGAATAGCGAAACGGGGTGACGGCGGCAATTTCGCCCACGCGCATGGCTGAAGTGATGGCGTAATAGCCCGTAATAGTGGCCAGGATGGTCCCCAGAAGGATGCCCCAATCCATCGCCGTGGCGGCAACTGGCGGGCCGTCAAATAACAGCAGGATCGCCCCGCAGGGGATCAGAGCAGAAATGCCGAAGGTCGAAAGCTGCAGCGTTTCCAGAGATTTGGGGGCCGCGCGCGTGGCCAGATCGCGCGCCGCCAGGCCCAACATCGCCACCACGGCCCAGATCGCGTTCGGATCAAACCCCTCCAATCCCGGGCGCAAAATGATCAACACGCCGGTCAGGCCCAGGGCAATCGCGCTCCAGCGTCGCCAGCCAACCCGCTCGCCAAAGAATATCGCCGCCGCCATCGCCACCACCAGCGGCGTGGCCTGCAAGACCGTCGTCACCAGCGACAGGGGCGTCAGCGTCAGGGCCAGAACCATGCCAATGCCGGCCACGATCTCGGCCAGAAAGCGCAGGCCGATGGCGGGGTGCCACAGCGCCGCCGGCAACAGGGCGAAACCCCGCGCGCGGGTCCAGATGCCAAAAATGATCACGCCCAGGATACCCAGGCTGCCCATGATCTGCCCCGGCGGCATTGCGCCGGCCAACAATTTGATGCCGACATCGCCAAGCGCGAATGCGGCCATCGCGGCCAGCATCCACATGATACCGCTGAAATTGTCCTTGGCATCCGCCATGATGGGCCTGTCGCATAGGGTGCAAAGCACGCAGATACGCGAAGCTGCGGCGGCAGCGCCAGAGGAAATGCGCGCGTGGGCCCGTTAGTCTGAGCCGCGGTTTTTCAGCGCCACACCGTAAAGTTCCAGCTTGTGGCCCTTCAGCGTGTAGCCCAGTTTCTGCGCGATGCGTTCCTGAAGCGCCTCGATCTCGGGATCGACGAATTCGATCACCTCGCCGGTCTGCATGTCGATCAGGTGGTCGTGGTGGTCGCGTTCGGCATCTTCATACCGGGCCCGGCCATCGCCGAATTCCAGCTTTTCCAGAATGCCCGCCTCCTCGAACAGCTTGACGGTGCGATAGATGGTGGCGATCGAGATATTGGGGTCGCGGGCCGAGGCGCGGGCATAAAGCTCTTCGACATCGGGGTGATCCTCGGCCCCTTCCAGAACCTGCGCGATCACACGGCGCTGTTCGGTCATGCGCAGGCCCTTGGCCTCGCAACGCGTCAAGATGGTTTCCGGCATGGCTGCCCCCGTCATGGTCTGAGGTCCGGTTTAACCGATTTTGCCCCCATGCGAAAAGCCCCGTTCTGCCAGGCGGCCCGGGGAAATTCATCGCGCGATCAGAGTGGCCGGCCCTCAGATCTCCAGCTCGGCTTCGCGGCCAAGCCGACCGGCAAGCCGGGCCACACTCAGCCCCTGCACAATGATCGAAAACACCACGATCAGATAGGTCGCGCCCAATATGATCGGTTTCCATTCGTTTTCGGGCAGTGACAGCGCCAGCGCCACCGAGATCCCCCCCTTGAGCCCGCCCCAGGTCATGATCGGGATCACGCCGGCCGAAAAACTGCGAAACGGGCGCAGCAGCAGCACCGGCACCGCAACCGCCACCAGCCGCGCCACAAGGGCCAGCGCGATGGCCGCAAGCCCGCTCAGCAGCACATCGCCGGAAAACGCGACCGCAAAGACCTCGATCCCGATCAGCAGGAACAGCACCGCATTCAGGATCTCGTCGATCATGAACCAGAACGCATCGACATATTTGCGGGTCTCCTCGCTCATGCCGCCCTTGGGGCCGGTATGGCCGATCAACAGCCCCGCCACCACGGCCATGATCGGGGCCGACACCTCCAGCCCGATGGCCAGCTCATAGCCGCCGAAGGCCAGCCCGAGCGTCAGCAGAACCTCAAGCGAAGGGTCATCGATCCGGCGCATCACCCGAAAGGTCAGCCAACCCAGAGCGCCGCCCAGGGCGGCCCCGCCAAAGGCCTCGCGCGTGAACAGGATCGCCGCATCGGACACCCCGCCGCCACCATGATCTCCGGCCTGCGGAAAGGCCAGCCCGACCAGCACCAGAAACACCACATAGCCGACCCCGTCATTGAACAGGCTTTCGCCCGCAATCTTGGTTTCCAGCGATTTCGGCAGGTTGGCATTTCGCAGCACACCCAGAACCGCCACCGGATCGGTGGGCGTGACAATGACGCCAAAGACCAGCGCAATCAGCAGCGGCATGCCCGTCAGCCAGGAAAACCCGACCCCGATGATCAGCGTCGAAAGAGCGACCCCCATGGTCGCCATCAGCGCCACCACCGGCCATTCGGCGCGCAGATCCTCCAGCTTCACATGCAGGGCACCGGCAAACAGCAGCAGGCCCAGCATCCCCTCCAGCAACGCGCCCGAGAAATCGATCTCGGAAATCATCGCGCGCAGCGTATCGTCGATGCCGAACTCCGGCACCACCAGATCCAGGCCCAGCACCACCAGCGACGCGACAAGCGCCACGATCAGGATGCCGATGGCCGCGGGCAGCCGCAAAAAGAGGTAATTGATCGCCCCGAAAGCACCGGCCAGAACAATGAGAAGCGAGGTGATCTGCAGCAGGGACATCCGGGGCGGGCCATTTTGGGGGCGTTATCCGCCGATTAGAGCGCGTCGCGCCAAATCGAATTCACCGGCCGACCCGAACGCATTCGATTGCGCGAACGCTGCCTCGGTCCGGCCGACGAATGCTCGAATCCGATCAGGCGCGACGCGCTATAGCACAACGCGCAGCGTCTTGACAGCCGCCAGGGGAGGGGCCTTCTGGGCGTGCAGGTTCCAAGGGGATGCAGGTGCCATGCCACGCAAACACAGCATTGATACGTTCGGCGCGGCATCCCTGATCGCGATCGCCATCATTCTGGCCATCAATCAGGTGGTGATCAAACTGGGCAATCAGGGGGTCGGGCCGGTCTTCATGGCCGGGCTGCGCTCGGCGCTGGCGCTGGTATTCCTGCTGATCTGGATGCGCCTGCGCGGTCTGCGGATCAGGGTTGAACCGGGCACGGTGGCATCCGGGCTGCTGCTTGGCGGGCTTTTTTCGATCGAGTTCATCTTTCTCTTTCTGGCGCTGGACCTGACCACCGTGGCGCGCACCTCGATCCTGTTCTATTCGATGCCGGTCTGGCTGACGCTGGCGGCGCATTTCCTGTTGCCGGGCGAACGGATGAGCCGGGTCAGGATGATCGGCCTGGGGCTGGCATTCGCGGGCGTCGTGGTGGCGGTCCTGTCGCGCGGTGACAGCGGCCAGGCGTCGCTTTGGGGCGATATATTCGCCCTTGCGGCGGCGCTGAGCTGGGGCGCGATTGCGCTGGCGGCGCGGGTTCTGCCGATCCGGCGCGCCATCCCCGAGATGCAGCTTTTCTGGCAATTGGCCATTTCGGCCCCGGTGCTGATCGCGCTGGCACCGCTATTTGGCCCGCTGCTGCGCGACCCGACGCTGTTTCACCTCGGGCTTTTGTTCTACCAGGCCCTCTTTGTCGCCTCGTTCAGTTTCCTGTTCTGGTTCAACCTGTTGCGGATCTATCCGGCCTCATCGGTGGCCTCGTTCAGCTTCCTGACCCCGGTTCTGGGCGTGTTTCTGGGCTGGAGCCTGCTCGATGAATATGTCGGGCCGGAAACCTTCGTGGCGCTGGCACTGGTCGCGGTCGGAATTGTGCTGATCAATCGGCCAGCGCAACATCGCCCCAGATAGGCAGGTGATCCGAGGCGCGCCCGGCGGCCCCGGTTCGGCAGGTGCCGCTGGCAATCAGGCGCAGGCCGGGGCCGGTGGCGATGCGGTCAAGTGCGGCGACGGGGCGGCGGGCGGGAAAACTGCGGCCGGGATTGTGCAGCGTGAAATAGGGGTCCAGCGGCGCGAAACCCGCGGCCACCGACCATTCGTTCAGATCGCCAAGCAATATCGTGGGCCGCTCTGGCATTGCGGCCAGATGCGCCATGATCACCGTCATCTGGCGCTGCCGGTCGCGCCGTCTGAGGCCCAGATGGGTGGCCACGATGCGCAGGCATTGCGGCCCGTCGAGATCGGCAATCAAGGCCCCGCGCGGCTCCAGACCCGGCAAGGCCACGCGGGTCAGTTCCGCCATCTGCCAATCCGGGGCCAACAAGATCGCATTGCCATGCCAGCCAAGGCTGACGCGGGTTGTCGCCACGGGGGCGGGGCGCAGCCCGCATTCCTGCACCACCACTTGCGTCGGCAGGGCGGTCGGGCGCGAGCCAAGCCGTTTATCGACCTCCTGCAAAACCGCAATCGCTGGTGCAATATCGCGGATCACGCCGGCCACGCGATGCGGGTCGCGGCGTCGGTCCAGGCCGACGCATTTATGGATATTGTAGCTGAGCACCCGCAGGTGCCCCGGATCGGGAGGCGATGGCAAAGACATGGTGCCAATCTGCCCGCAGTAACCTTGCAGCGGCAAGCCCAATCGCGCATCTTCGGACAGGGACAGGCAAGGAGAAGCCGATGAACCTGTTGCGCAACCAAAGCGGCCTGACATACGCGATCTGGACGATTCTGATCATCGAGGGTATCGCCGCGATGATCACCATGCGCTGGACGGTCGCCTTTGTGTCGCTATCGACCCTGGCCCTGTCGATGACGCCACAACTGCTGGCCTCGCGCCTGCATATCCGCCTGCCGCGCTGGATCATTGCGGCGGTGGCGAGCTTCGCCTTTGCGTCGCTGTTTCTGGGCGAGGTGCTGGATTTCTATGAACGGTTCTGGTGGTGGGATATCGCGCTGCATGGGTTTTCGGCGCTTGGCTTCGGATTTGCCGGGTTCCTGTTCGTGTTCATCCTGTTTGAGGGCGACCGCTATGCCGCACCAGCCTGGGCGATGGGGTTTATGGCCTTCTGTTTTGCGGTCACCATTGGTGCCATCTGGGAGATTTTCGAATTTGCCATGGATCAGACATTCGGCCTCAACATGCAGAAATCGGGCCTGCTGGACACGATGGGCGATCTGATCGTCAATGTGATTGGCGCGGGCATTGCCGGCATCACAGGCGCGCTGTATTTGCGGGGGCAGGCGCTCGGCTCTCTTGCGGCGCTGTTCGACGAGTTCGTGCAGCTCAACCGGCGGCTTTTCAAAAATTTCCGGCGCTAGCGCCCGCGCGGTGCCAATTGCGCCCGGGCGTTTCAGGTGCCACAAAAAGTTTCGCGCACCTGCTCATCGGGCGTCGGCGGCACCATCAGATCGCCCGCATCAGGTTGATCCTGAAACGGGCGCGCAAGCACCGCGTTCAATCTGTGAAATGGGGCAAAATCACCACCCAGCCCTGCCTGAATGGCCTGCTCGATCCGGTGATTGCGCGCAATGAAGGCGGGGTTTGCGCCCTGCATTGCCGTTATCCGGTCTGCGGGTGCCGTGCCCGCGACGCGTGCCTGCCAGCCGGGCAGCCAGTCGTCGAAGGCGGTGGGGTCTCGGAATTCATCGCGGGCGGATTCGGGGCTGGCCCCCGATAGCGCGCGAAACGTCCGGGTGAAATCGGCCTGGTTCAGCGCCATGCGTTGCAATAGATCATAGGCCAGTGTGGCATCCCCCTGCCGGGCTTCGCCCAGGCCCAGTTTCGCGGCAAAAACGCGGTCCCAGGCGGCGGCAAAGTGATCGGCAAAGCCCTGCACCGTCTCGGTCGCCTCGGCAATCGCGCGATCCTGATCCCGCCCCATCAGCGGCAACAGCGCCGTGGCCAGTTGCGCCAGATTCCAGACCGCGATTTCGGGTTGTTTGCCATAGGCATAGCGCCCGTAGCGGTCGATCGAGGAAAACACGGTATCGGGATGGTAGGCATCGAGAAACGCGCAAGGGCCATAGTCGATGGTTTCGCCTGCGATGCTCATGTTGTCGGTGTTCATCACGCCATGAACAAAACCCACCCCCATCCATTTTGCGATCAGTTCGGCCTGCGCGGCGACCACTGCGCGCAGCAGACCGACCGGGCCATCGGCATCGGGGTAATGGCGGGCGATGACATGCTCCATCAGCGCCTGCAATCCGGGCTCATCCCCACGGGCGGCGAAATACTGGAAGGTGCCAACCCGGATATGCGAGGCCGCGACACGGGTCAGCACGGCACCGGGCAAGACCCGTTCGCGGTAGACCGCCTCACCGGTGGTGACGGCGGCCAGCGCGCGCGTGGTCGGGATGCCCAGGGCCGCCATCGCCTCGGAGACCAGATATTCGCGCAGCACCGGCCCCAGCCCCGCGCGCCCGTCGCCCCGGCGCGAATAGGGGGTGGGGCCGGCGCCTTTCAACTGGATATCGCGGCGCTGGCCGGCGGCGTCGATCACCTCACCGATCAGCAGCGCCCGCCCGTCACCCAATTGCGGCACCCAACCGCCAAACTGGTGCCCGGCATAGACCTGCGCGATGGAGGCGGCCCCCTCGGGCAGCGCATTTCCCGCCAGCATTGCCAGCCCGTCACCGCTGCGCAGCGCGTCGGGTTCGAGGCCAAGCTGCCTGGCCAGCGGCTCGTTCAGCGCCACCAATTCGGGGCTGGCGACCGGGGTCGGGGCGAGGTGGCTGTAAAAGCGGCCCGGCAGGGCGGTATAGGAATTGTCGAAAGCGATCTGCATGGCGGGCGTTTCCCTTTATCCCTATCTAGGCGCGGGGCGGGGCATTTGCCAGCGTCACAGCCGGGCGATACGCGTGGTCAGGATGTCAAAGAACGCATCGGCGTCCAGATCCCCCATGAACATCGCATTCGGGGCGCGACCGGTCACGCGCCACCAATCGGCAACACTCATGCCGCGGGTCAGGGTCGATCCGGTCTCGATCTCGACATTGACATGTCGCCCCGAAAAAAGGTCGGGCCGGATCAGATAGGCAATCACGGTCGGATCATGCAGGGGGGCACCGGGCGAGCCGTATTTTTCGCGGTCGTAGCGTTCAAAAAACTCGGTCCAGGCCGCGACGGTGCGCCCGGCATGTGACCCAATTGCACGAAACGCATCATTGCGCGGCGCTGTGACCAGGGCCTTATGGGTGACATCAAGCGGCATCACCACAATAGGAGCGCCTGATTTAAACACAATATCAGCGGCTTCCGGGTCGACATAGATGTTGAATTCAGCCGCCGGCGTGATGTTGCCAACTTCGAAATAGGCCCCGCCCATCAGCACGATTTCCTGAATTCTTTCGGCAATATCGGGGGCTCGTTGCAGCGCTGTGGCGATATTTGTCAGCGGGCCGAGGGGGCAAAGCGTGACGGTCCCGGCGGGTTCCCTGCGCAGGGTTTCGATGATGAAATCGACGCCATGCCGGTCTTGAAGCGGCATCTGCGGATCAGGCAGATCGAGGCCATCCAGACCGGTTTTGCCATGCACATGTTCGGCCGTGACAAGATCATGCGCCAAGGGCCGGTCGCAGCCTGCGAAAACCTTGATGTCGGGCCGTTCAGCCACCTCACAGATCATCCGCGCGTTCCTGGCCGTCAGTTCCAGTGCCACATTGCCGGCCACCGCCGTGATGCCCAGAACGGTCACATCCTCGGGGCTGGCCAGAGCCAACAAGATGGCCACCGCATCATCCTGGCCGGGATCGGTGTCGATAATGATATTGCGGGGCATTGGGGTGGTCTTTCACAGCAGGCGGATTGCCTGACTCTATCGGGGGGAGCAAGAGATTCAATGCCTCCGGCGGGAGTATTTTTGCAAACAAGCAGGGGGGCGTTAAGGTTAACGGGGCTGGCGTTAAGGTTGATGCAGGCGGTGATGCGCGAGGGTTTGGGGGGGGGCAGGTCGCGGACACCATGGTCGCGGGGAACGGCAAGGGCCGACAGCCATGGGCGTCGAAACGGGCACAATAGCGTCATTGGGGGCCGGGCTGCCCTGGACAAGGCAGCCCGGTCTCAATTGCCAGCGTCAAAAATCAGCGGTTTTCGATATCGACGTAGTCGCGGAAGGTCGCCCCGGTATAAAGCTGGCGCGGGCGGCCGATTTTGCCGGCCGGATCGGCGATCATCTCCTTCCATTGTGCGACCCATCCCACGGTGCGGCTGAGCGCAAAGATGGGTGTGAACATCGAAGTCGGAAAGCCCATCGCCTCCAGAATGATGCCGGAATAGAAATCGACATTCGGAAACAGTTTCTTCTCGGTGAAGTAAGGATCGGCCAGGGCCGCGGCTTCCAGTTCCTTGGCAACCTGAAGAATGGGTTTGTTCTCGACCCCCAGAAGATCCAGCACCTCATCGGCGCTTTGCTTCATCACCGTCGCGCGGGGGTCGAAATTCTTGTAGACCCGGTGGCCAAAGCCCATCAGGCGGAAGGGATCATCCTTGTCCTTGGCGCGCGCGATATATTCGGGGATGCGATCCGGCGTGCCGATCTCCTGCAGCATTTCCAGACAGGCCTGATTGGCCCCGCCATGGGCCGGCCCCCACAGACAGGCAATGCCCGCCGCGATGCAGGCGAACGGATTGGCACCGGAGGATCCGGCCAGCCGCACTGTCGATGTCGAGGCGTTTTGTTCATGATCGGCATGCAGTGTAAAGATCCGGTCCATCGCGCGGCTCAGGATCGGGTCGGGCTGATATTCCTCGGCCGGAACCGCAAAACACATGCGCAGGAAGTTGGTGGCATAGTCGCAATCATTGCGCGGATACACGAAGGGCTGGCCGATGGTGTATTTATAGGCCATCGCGGCGATGGTCGGCATCTTTGCGATCATTCGGATCGAGGCCACTTCGCGCTGCCAGGGATCGGAAATATCGGTGCTGTCATGATAGAAGGCCGACATCGCGCCGACCACGCCGGTCATCACCGCCATCGGATGCGCGTCACGGCGGAAACCACGGAAGAAATTGACCATCTGCTCATGGATCATGGTGTGATTGGTCACCCGGCTTTCGAAATCTTCCAGTTCGGCACCGGTTGGCAATTCCCCGTAAAGCAGCAGGTAGCAAACTTCCAGATAGTGCGATTTGCCCGCCAGCTGGTCGATCGGATAGCCGCGGTGCAACAATTCGCCCTTGTCGCCGTCGATATAGGTGATCTTGGATTCGCAGGCCGAGGTCGAGGTAAAGCCCGGATCATGCGTGAACACATGGCCTTGCGCATAAAGCTTTGTGATATCAATGACATCGGGGCCAAGGCTTGGGCTGTGGATCGGCAGTTCAATGGTCTTGCCGTCGAAACTGAGCGTTGCGGTTTTGCTGTCTGCCATCTCTTGTCCCTCATCTCTAGAATGCCGACCCGATAGCCCCGGGCGAGCGCGTGTTTGCGGGTGGAGCGGTATGCCCGGTCCGATCTCTTTCGCGTCTGCCCCGACCGTGCAAAATGATCAGGCGTGCGCCGCATCCGTCAGGCGGGCCAAAGTTTCATCCCGGCCGATGACGAGCATCATGTCGAATACGCTTGGGCTGATCGGGCGGCCGCAAAGTGCTGCCCTGAGGGCCGGCGCGACCTTGCCGAGTTTCAATCCATGGCCCTCCGCCACATTGGCGACAATGGCCTCAAGCGCGTCACGTGTCCAGCTAGCATTTTGCAACTGCGGCGTCAATTCTTTCAGTATACCACGGGATACATCCGTGAGGGCATCCAGCGCTTTCTGATCCCGGTCGATGGGGCTTTTCACCAATACAAAATGAGCTTTTTCAAGCAGTTGCGGAATCGATCGCGCCCGGTCCTTGAGGCAATACATCGCAGCCTCAAGCCCATCTTTCTGCACCTGCGAAAGCGGAGATTGCTGCGTAGCGGCCAAGAAACGGTCGATCTCGGTCAGCAGCTCCGCATCCGCCATGCTGGCGATATGGTGGCCGGAGACATGCTCCAGTTTCTTGAAGTCGAGCCGGGCCGGCGATTTGCCGATTCCGCTCAGATCGAACCACTCGAGAGCCTGCGCATCGCTGAACAATTCATCATCGCCATGGCTCCAGCCAAGCCGTGCCAGATAATTGCGCATCGCGGCAGGCGGGTAGCCCATGGCGGCATATTCCTCGACCCCAAGCGCGCCGTGGCGTTTGCTCAGCTTCTTGCCATCGGGGCCATGGATCAGCGGGATATGCGCCCAGACCGGCACCTGCCAGCCCATCGCGGCATAGATCTGGGCCTGGCGGGCGGCATTGTTGAGGTGGTCATCGCCCCGGATCACATGGGTCACGCCCATATCATGGTCATCGACCACGACCGCATGCATGTAGGTCGGCGTCCCGTCCGAGCGCAGCAGGATCATGTCGTCAAGCTCGGTGTTGCGGATCACGACCCGCCCCTGGACCTGATCCTCAATCACCGTTTCGCCGTCGCGGGGGGCCTTCAGGCGGATGACATGCGGCGCATCGGGGTGCTGATCGGCCGGCACATCGCGCCAGGGCGACAAAAACAGGCTGGAGCGTTTTTCGGCCCGGGCCGCATCGCGGAATGCGGCAATCTCGGCCTGGGTGGCAAAGCATTTATAGGCGGTGCCATTGTCCAGCATCTCCTGCGCCACCTCGGCATGGCGGTCCTTGCGGGCGAATTGGCTGATCGGATCACCATCCCAATCGAGGCCAAGCCAGGTCAGACCGTTCAAAATCGCCTGCGTCGCCTCGGGCGTGGAGCGTTCCCGGTCGGTATCCTCGATCCGCAGCAGGAACGTGCCGCCGCGACCGCGCGCATAAAGCCAGTTGAACAGCGCCGTGCGGGCACCGCCGATATGAAGGTAGCCGGTGGGCGAGGGCGCAAAGCGGGTCACGGGGGCGCGGGTCATGGGCGGGCCTTTCGGGATGCACGCCCGGGCGGGCGCGTTAAGGATTTGGAAACCATGCAGGCGCAATGCTGCGTCAAGGGGTGTTTAGGCAAGGCCGGAAAGGGTGGCAAGGGTGCGCCTTCTAAGCCTGATGAACGCGGTCCAGCAGGGCCAGCGCGGGGCGTTGATGCCCTGGTCCCCGGTGGCGATGGGCATCGGGGTGCTGATCTATTTCGCGTGGCCCGACGAACCCAATGCGGCGATGCTGGCGGGCCTGGGCCTGGTGGCGGCCTGGCTGGTCGCGGCGGGCTGGCGGCATCGCGAGGGGTTCGGCCCGGTGGCGATGGCGCTTTTGCTGGTGATCGCAGGCTTCGCCCTGTCGGCGGCGCGCAGCGCCTATGTCGCGGGGCCGGTGCTTGGCTTTCGCTACTATGGGCCCATCGAGGGGCGCATTGTCATGATCGACCGATCCGCCAGCGACAAGGTTCGCATCACGCTCGATCAGGTGGTGCTGTCGCGGATGGATCCGGCCCGGGTGCCGACCCGGGTGCGGGTGTCGCTGCATGGCGATCAGGGCTTTCTCGATCCGGTGCCCGGTGCGCGGGTGATGATGACAGGCTTTCTCAGCCCGCCCGAAGGCCCGGGTGAGCCGCGCGGCTTTGATTTTCAGCGCCACGCCTGGTTTCAGCAGATCGGGGCTGTGGGCTATACCCGCATACCGGCGCTGCTATTGGCCCCGCCCGAGCCTGACGCGCTGCCGATAGCCAGTTTGCGCAACGCGATGAGCCGGGCCATTCAGGCGCGCATCCCCGGTGAGGCCGGGGCCTTTGCCACCGCGGTGCTGACCGGTGATCGGTCCGCAATCAGCCTGGAGGTTCTGACCGCGCTGCGCTGGTCCAACATCGCCCATCTGCTGGCCATTTCGGGGCTGCATATGGGGCTGCTGACCGGCTTCGTCTTTTTGTGTCTGCGTGGCGGGTTTGCCCTCATTCCGGCGCTGGCCCTGCGCGTGCCGACCAGGAAACTGGCGGCCATCGGGGCGCTTTTCGCGGGGGGCGTCTATCTTGCCCTGTCGGGTGGAAATGTTGCGACCGAGCGCGCCTTCATCCAGGTTGCCGTGATGTTCGTGGCGGTGTTGCTCGATCGGCGCGCGGTGACCCTGCGCTCAGTGGCCATTGCGGCGCTGATCGTGCTGGCGCACCGGCCCGAGACATTGCTGGGGCCGGGTTTCCAGATGAGCTTTGCCGCCACCACAGCGCTTGTCGCGGTGTTCAATGCGCTGAAGAACAACGCTTTTCTTACAAGCCTGCCGAAATGGACGCGCGGGGTCGTTGCCCTGATCCTGTCTTCCGTCGTGGCCGGTGCCGCAACCGCGCCTTTTGCCGCGGCGCATTTCAACATGATTGCGGCCTACGGTCTGCCGGCCAATCTTCTGACGGTGCCGGTGATGGGGTCGGTGGTCATTCCGGCGGCCGTGGTGGCGTTGCTGCTCTGGCCGTTCGGATTGGAGATGCTGGCCCTGCGGGTGATGGAAGTCGGGCTGAACTGGATCATCGGCGTGGCGATGTGGGCGTCAACGCAGCCCGGCGCGATCCGGCCGGTGGTGATGCCGCCGGCCTTGGTTCTGGGGCTGATCTCGGGCGGTGTTCTGCTGATCATCCTGTGGCGCGGGCGGGCAAGATGGGCAGGGCTGGCCCCGGTGGCACTGGCGTTGATGATCTGGGTCGGGGTGGATCGGCCCGGGCTGCTGATCTCATCCTCGGGGCGGCTGGTCGGGGTCATGGATGCGGCGGGTCGCAGTTTTAGCCGCCCCCGCGGCGATGGGTTCGTGGCCGGGCTCTGGCTTGAAAACGATGGCGATTTCGCCGATCAGGCGACGGCTGCGGCGCGCGCCGGTTGGCAAAGCGACGGGGCGGGGTTTGTAACCCGGATTGCGGGCGGCACGCTGTGGCATGGCGTTGGCCGCCGGGCCGGTGCCGAGATCGCCGATGCCTGCGCACGCTACACCTGGGTGGTGACGCCCGAGGATATCCCGCCCGAGCTATTTGAACAGCAAGGCCTGCCGGTTGGCGCAGCTGCCGGGGCTGCCCTGGCGCAAAGCGCGCAATGCACCCTGATCGGGCCCGACATCCTGCGCGCCAGCGGGTCGATCGCGCTTATTGTGCAGGGCGGCGGGCTCAGGGTTCAGACCGCGCGCGCGCGTCAGGGCGCGCGGCCCTGGGTGCCGGATCGGCGCTAGAGCGCGTCGCGCCAAATCGAATTCACCGGCCGGCCCGAACGCATTCGATTGCGCGAACGCTGCCTCGGTCCGGGTGATGAATGCTCGAATCCGGTCAGGCGCGACGCGCCATAGGGTCAGAACCCATTGATCCTGACCCCGGGGCTATCCCTAAGCCTGCATGTTCATGCCCGAGTGTCCGGTCGAAAAGGGGGCGGTTCACCGCCGTTTACACCGCGTGGTCCTCGATAAATCTTCGGTTGGCCTCAAGAAGCTCCCTGTTCAGGTATACATCTTCGGGCAGCTTGTATTTTCGGTAGGGAACGATCCTGTCGTAAAACCCCTTGATGAAACTGCTCCATCGGGGAATGAGTCTCGGCGCGAGCCAATCCCCGATCTTCTGCAGCAGGTTTTTCCGCCTGCCAACGCAAGTGCCATCCCCGACTTCACCCAATTCCGCATTGCTCAGCACGCTGCGATAGTGCTTCAGGCGCTTGGCCTGGCTGCCGTAGGTCGTCATGCGAAACGCTTTCAGAAGCCCCTCGTATTTCAGCGTCAGGAACATTCCCGACGAAGAATAAGACCTGTGGAGACGCCCCTTTTTCGCCATGCGTTCCCGCAGGATCTTCCTCAACCCCTCGTCAATATCCAGGCACCCGTCCAGGAAGTTCATGGTCTCCAACCTGGACACATCCGCAAACACAACCGTCCTGAACCGATCCGAATAGGCTTTGTGAAGTGCCCTGAAATCAACCGCATCGACGTTAAGGTAATCCAGCCTGTATCGCGTCGACAGGCGACTGGCCAATTGCCATTGCTCGTCATTCACAAAGAACTCCTGCGGGGCAACGATATTACCTTCATGAACCATTTCCTGATAGACGCTTGTCATCCAGGATAATGGTTCGCGGACAGTGATCAGGATCGTGGCCCCTTCACCGAACAGAATTCGATTCCTTTCGGCAAACTCATCCCAGACCACCGGGTTCCAGCCAACCAGGTTTTCGAGGCTGATTATATGATCTTCGGTGGCGGATTTCGTCCGGATCAGGCCCATATCGGCGTCTGACAACGCAAACAGGGCCGCACGAGACAGGACCCGCGTCATTTCAGGGTCGTTATAGGTGCAGCCCAAGCCCTTCGCCAATTCGGGGAAGATATGCTTCTGTAATGATGTTGTTGCGGTTTTTCCCAGTCCGATATGAACCAAGAGCATGCTGATGCCTCCACGAGCCGACATTCTCCAGGCAGAATAGCTCTTTCTGCAGGGTGTCTTTGTTTTGTGCCCTCATCAAGCCTCTTGGGCGCGTATTGTGGACAGGCGTCACATCCCGGGCCGGGGCGCGGATGGCGGTTTCAATCCCTTGAAAACCCCATGGCCGGCGTCGACGCAGGCCAAAGCCTCGCTTCAGTAGCTGCGGATCAGCCCCACCAGCCTGCCCTGCACCTTGACCTGATCGTCGCGCAGCATGCGGGTCTGATAGGCGGGATTGGCGGCCTCGAGCGCAATCATGTTGCCCTTCTGGCGGAACCGTTTCAGCGTCGCCTCATGGCCATCGACCAGCGCCACCACGATATCCCCGTTATTGGCGGTCGGGCCTTCCTCGATGACCACGATATCGCCCTCGTTGATGCCGGCCTCGATCATCGAATCGCCTTTGACTTCAAGCGCGTAATGCG
Organism: Alterinioella sp.; assembly: GCF_058343375.1. NCBI lineage: Bacteria > Pseudomonadati > Pseudomonadota > Alphaproteobacteria > Rhodobacterales > Paracoccaceae > Alterinioella > Alterinioella sp. Next base: position 21,065 of record NZ_JBTUJH010000002.1, on the reverse strand, counting down.
ATTTTCCGGCCCCGAGCATCTGCTGCGGCACCGCGACATGGGCGGCCACCTCGCTGATGGCTTCAATCGGTGTGCCCGCCGCGATCCGGCCCATGACCGGCAATTCGGTGGCGCGCGCGCCCGATACAGGAATCGCGCCCGGCGGCGCGTCGCTGCGGCTGCCTTCGATCACACGCGGCGAAAACCCGTCCAGTCTTGCGGCCAGGCTGTCGGGCAGTTTCACGATCTCGATGGCGCGCGCGCGATGCGGCAGGCGGCGGATGAACCCACGCTCTTCCAGCGCCGTGATCAGCCGGTGAATGCCCGATTTCGAGCGCAGATCCAGCGCTTCCTTCATTTCATCAAAGGAGGGCGGCACACCATCGCGCTGCACGCGTTTGTGAATCAGTTCCAACAGGTCGAGCTGCTTCTTGGTCAGCATCGCGGGCATCCCCCTCAATATCGCTATCGTTCGGGGTATGTTCTACCCCTGTTCCCCCTTCGTGTCAACGCGCGTGACTTATAATGGCAAGATATCCATGGGGCTTCCGGCCCGGACCGGACCTTGCCCCGCCGGGCGCACCATCAGCAGATCGGCCTCTGACAGCACCGTCAGCAAGGCGCTGTCCTGGCGCGAGGCCGGTGTCACCCGTCCATCCGCGCCCATTCGCGCCCGCATATAATGTTCGCGCGGGCCGTTGGCGGGCAGATCGACCGCCAGAGGGGCGCGGGCCAGCGGCGCGGGCGATTTGCCCAGACCCAGACAGGCCCGGATCATCGGCAGCAGAAAAACATGGCCGCAGACCATCGAGGAGACCGGATTGCCCGGCAGTCCCAACAGCGCCGCAGGCCCAAACCGCCCCGCCATCAGCGGTTTGCCGGGGCGCATCGCAACTTTGTAAAAGGCGCGCTTCAGCCCGGCGCCAAGCGCCACCTTGCCCACCAGATCATGATCGCCCACCGACGCGCCGCCAATGGTCACGATGATATCGGCCCCTTCCGTCAGGGCCAGCACCGCGCGCAGGCTGTCCTCGGTGTCGCGCGCAATCGGCAGCAGGCGCGCGTCGGCCCCCTCCGCCTCGACCATCGCTTTCAGCCCGTAGGAATTCGAGGCGATGATCTGATCGGCGCGCGGGGTTTGGCCGGGATGGACCAGCTCATCGCCGGTTGCAATCAGCGCCACCACCGGTTTGCGCGTCACCGGCAGGGTGGGCAGGTTCATCGCCGCCGCCAGCGCAATATCGGCCGGGCGCAAGCGGCGCGGCGCGGGCAGGGTCTGGCCGATGGAGAAATCACCGCCCGCGGCGCGGATATGGCGGCCCTCATCCAGATGCTCGCCAAGCGTGATCCGGTCGCCCTGGCGCGTCACATCCTCCTGAATGATCACCCGCCCGGCCCCTTCGGGCACCGGTGCGCCGGTAAAAATCCGCACCGCTTCACCGCGCCCTAAAGCGCCGCGCCAGACATGGCCCGCCGCCGCCTCGCCGATCACCCGCAGCGACCGGCCGGGGATCACGTCCTCCTCCACCACCGCGTAACCATCCATCGCCGAGGAGGCAAAGGGCGGCTGATCACGGGTGGCCACAACCGGGCGGGCCAGCACCCGGCCTGCGGCCTGCGCCAGGGGCATGTCCTCCACTTCCAGAGGGTCGCAAAGATCGAGACAGGCGGCGAGGGCTTCGGCAACCGAGATCACGGCGTAGCCCCGGCGATCTGGGCCTCTTCCCAATCGGCATAGCTCTGGCCATCGGGGCGCTTCCATTTGGTGCGGCCATTGGCGGCGCGGCCTGAAATGACGGCCGCGGCCGCGGAGGGACTTGAAAAGGCGTAATCTTCCGTGAAAACAGCTCTGTCCCCGGCAACCTGGATGATCCCGCGCGCCAAGAGGTCCTCGTAGAGGGTTCGGTAAGAGGTCTTTGAGCGATTGGTTCCCACCCATTCGGTGCGAACTTCCGATCCGGCCTGCACCACCATTTCACCTGAAACGAGGATTGCCGTCGCTGTGATGCCATAGCGCGGCAGGGTGAGGGTGAAGGCAACGCCATCCGCAGGCACCGCTTCTGCTTTCTCGACCGCCCGGATGGCCCGCCGCCCGGTCTGAAACAGATCCACCCGGATTGCGGGCAACACCATGTGCAGGATATCCAGAAACCCCTCCATATTGGATATCGCCGCCTCGTTCAGGCTGGCGCGCGGCGGCGCGTTGCCGTTTTCCAGCCGTATCGCACCGGCCTGGGTTGCGGCCTCAATCAACCGGCTTTCGAGATATTTCACATGCGCCTTGTTCAGCGCGTCGCCCGTTGCGGTGATGATCACGGCCAGATCCCACCACTCCTTTTGCCGCGCATGTTGGACCAGGCGGCGGGCGACATTCTCGGCCTCGCCGATATAGGCGAGCGGCCCATCCTCATTTTCACCGATCAACAGATAAATGCCGGTCTGGCTGGCCTCGCCCCGGCGCAGCCCCTCAGCCAGACGCGTGCGCGGGATGCGCAGCACATGGCCGGTCCAGTTGAAGACCTCCGCCGTCAGCATGCCCTCGGGGTTGCCATCGACAAAGAACAGCTCCAGCGCCCGGCCCCCGGTCATGCCTCGAACCGCCCCGATTTGCCGCCATCCTTCAGCACCACCCGGATGCCGGTGATCTGCATCCGCTTATCCACTGCCTTGACCATGTCATAGACCGTCAGCGCGGATACGGAAACGGCCGTCAGCGCCTCCATCTCGACCCCGGTCTGGCCGCCGGTCTTGACGGTGGCGGTAATGCGGATGCCGGGCAGGGCCGGGTCCGGGATCAGTTCCAGCGCCACTTTGGTGATCGGCAAAGGATGGCAGAGCGGGATCAGATCGGCGGTTTTCTTGGCCGCCATGATGCCCGCCAGCCGCGCCACGCCCAGAACATCGCCCTTTTTGGCACTGCCTTCGGTGATCATCGCCAGCGTGTCCGCTGCCATCACAACCGCGCCCTCGGCCACCGCGATACGCGCCGTCACCGGTTTGTCCGAGACATCGACCATATGGGCCTGGCCGTCCTTGTCGAAATGCGTCAGCCCCGCCATCAGTTGCCCGCCACCAGCGGGCTGGCCAGCAGCCGCCGCGTTGCATCGGTGACATCGTCCTGGCGCATCAGGCTTTCGCCGACCAGGAAACAACGGGCCCCATAGCGGGCAATCTCGGCCAGATCATCGGGCGTGGCGAGGCCGCTTTCCGATACCACAAGTTTTTCCCCCGGAATGCGCCGCACCAGATCCTTGGTGACATCGAGCGAGGTTGCAAAGCTGTTGAGATCGCGGTTGTTGACGCCGATCATCTCAGAGCGCAGCAACAGCGCGCGCTCCAGCTCCGCCGTATTATGCACCTCGATCAGCGCATCCATGCCCCATTCGGTCGCGGCACCCTCAAGCTCGGCCGCCTGGGCATCGCTGACGGCGGCCATGATGATCAGAATGCAATCGGCCCCCAGCGCGCGGGATTCGACCACCTGATAGGGGTCATAGAGAAAATCCTTGCGCAGCACCGGCAGATCAACCGCAGCCCGCGCCGCGACCAGAAAGTCATCGGCCCCCTGAAAAGACGGCCCGTCGGTCAGAACCGACAGGCAGGCGGCACCGCCGAGCCCATAGGCGCGCGCCAGTTCGGGCGGGTCGAAATCGGCGCGGATGAGGCCCTTGGAGGGGCTGGCCTTCTTTATTTCGGCAATCAGCCCATAGCCCTCGCGCGATGCATCGCGCAGGGTGCTGATGAAGGGGCGCAGCTTTGGGGCCGCGCGGGCGGCGGCCTCGACCTCTTCGGGCGGGCGCGCGGATTTGCGCGCGGCGACATCTTCCAGCTTGTAGGCTCTGATCTTGTCTAGAATACTGTCGCTCATGTCAGCTCCGGATTGGTCCAGTTGAGGGGCGCGTGCCCATTGCTTTCTAACCAGTTATTGACCCGAGAAAAGGGGCGTGAGCCGAAAAAACCGCGCCGCGCCGACAGCGGCGATGGGTGGGCGGTCTCGATCTTGAGGTTTTTGGTCGCCGAAACATTGGTTGCCGCCTTTTGCGCGGTCGCCCCCCATAGCAGATAGGCGCGCGGGGTATCGGCCAGTTTCGCCAGCACCTGATCGGTCAGTTTCTGCCAGCCCAGCCTGGCGTGGCCCTTGGCGGCATGGGCCGGCACGGTCAGGATCGGGTTGAGCAGCAGCACGCCCTGCGCGGCCCAGAACCTGAGATCGGCATTGGCCGGGCAGGCCCCCAGATCATCGGTCATTTCGCGGTAGATATTGGCCAGGCTGCGGGGCAGCGGGCAGATATCCGGTTCGGCCGAAAAAGCCAGCCCATGCGCATGGCCGGGTGTGGGGTAGGGATCTTGCCCCAGAATGACGACGCGGGTGGAAGCGGGCGGGCAGGCCGCCAGCGCGGCAAAGACCTGATCGGGTCCGGGCAACCAGGGCTGCGGATCGGCGGCCAGCGCGGTTTCGATACCGGGCAGATCTTCGGTGAAGAAGGGCAGGTCGGACCAGCGACCAAGCGGGGTGAGGTCAAAAAGCATGGGAGAGAGCCTGGCCCGAGGCCGGGGCGGATGCAAGGGCTGATGGCTTTTCAAAATGCCTTGCCCAAAGGCCTTCGATGGCCTTTGGGGACGCGGTTTTGAAACCGCGTTGAAAAGCCGCTTCAAAACGGCTTTCGCGTCACCCCGCCATGGTCACCCGCGCCAGTGTTTTCAGCGCCGTCAATGCCGCGCCGCCATCTATGCTTTGGGCCGCCAGTTCAACGCCCTGGCTCAGATTGCTCACCTTCTCCGCCACCAGCAGCGCCGCCGCCGCATTCAACAGCACCGCATCGCGGTAAGCCCCGCCTTCGCCTGCCAGCAATGCGCTGAAGGCCTTGCCGTTTTCCTCGGGCGTGCCGCCCAATATGGCTTCGAACGGATGGGTGGGCAGGCCGGCATCGGCGGGCGTGATCTCGAATTCCTCGATGGCGCCGTCTTTCAACGCCGCCACCGCCGATGGCCCGGCAATGGACAGCTCATCGGTGCCATCCGAGCCATGCACCAGCCAGGCCGCCTCTGATCCCAGAGCATCCAGAACCTCGGCCATCGGGCGAATGAGCCCGGGCGCAAAGGCCCCGGTCAGCTGCCGCTTGACGCCCGCGGGATTGGTCAGCGGCCCGAGCACATTGAACAGCGTCCTGGTGCCAAGCTGTTGCCGGGTCGGCATGACATGGGCAATCGCGGGATGATGCATCGGGGCCATCATGAACCCGATCCCGGCCTCGGCCAGCCCCCGCTCGACCACATCCGCGCCGACCATGACATCGATCCCCAGGGCCCCGAGCGCATCCGCCGCCCCGGATTTGGAGGACAGGTTGCGATTGCCATGCTTGGCCACCGGCACGCCCGCGCCGGCCACGACAAAGGCGGTGGCGGTCGAGATATTCAGCGTGCCCTTGCCGTCGCCGCCGGTTCCCACGATATCCATCGCGCCTTCAGGGGCTTTGACGGCGACGCATTTGGCGCGCATCACCTTGGCGGCGGCGGTAATCTCGGCGACGGTCTCGCCGCGCACCCGCATCGCCATCAGCATCGCGCCGATCTGGGCGTCGGTGGCCTCGCCGTTGAACAGAAGGTCAAAGGCGGCTTCGGCCTCAAGGGCGGTCAGGCTGCGCTCGGCAACCACAGCGATCAGGGGCTTCATCGCGTCGCTCATGCCGGAACCCGGGCCTGTGCCCCCGGCACGGTTTGCAGGAAATTTCGCAACATCGCATGGCCATGTTCGGATCGGATGCTTTCGGGGTGAAACTGCACCCCCTCGATGGGCAGGTCTCGGTGACGCAGGCCCATGATGGTGCCATCCTCCAGCCAGGCGGTGATCTCCAGGCAATCGGGCAGGCTGTCGCGGTCAACGATCAGCGAATGGTATCGGGTGCCTTGCAGCGGCGAGGGCAGATCCTGGAACACACCGGTGCCGGAATGGTGAATCACCCCCATCTTGCCATGCACGATCTCATGGCAGCGAACGACCTTGCCGCCGAATGCCTCACCGATGGTCTGGTGGCCCAGGCAGACGCCAAGCAACGATGTGCGGGTTTCCGCCGCCGCCGCCGTCAGGCTTAGGCAAATCCCTGCCTGCGCGGGGTCGCAGGGGCCGGGCGACAGCACAATTCCGGCTGGATTCAGGGCCATCGCCTCCTGCACATCAAGCGCATCATTGCGCACCACATGCGGCACCGAACCCAATTCGCCCAGATAATGAACCAGGTTGTAGGTGAAACTGTCGTAGTTATCGATGAGCAGCAGCATTGGCGGCGGTCCTTGTCGTGAAAAAGGGGTGCGCCCGGGCGCGACCCCGCGCTATACATGTTCAGAGCCGCGCCGCAGGGTCAAGCCATGCGCGCCAGAACGGCTATGGGCCGGCAGGGGTCCGACACGAGGTTATGATATTGCCCGCAGGCGGAGGCGCATCGGGCATCGAGAGGGTGGAAAAGATGGGCAGAGGGCTTCTTCTTGGTTCGATCTGGGGGGCGCTGATCGTGGTCGCAGCGGTTGCGCTGTTATCCCTGACGCAGCCATTGCCGGAGCGGTCGCAACCGGTGGCAGCCGCGATGGGCGATGCGGCAGCGGGCATGGCGACTGGCGCGGATACATCCCCCGACACCGCAATGGCCGACCAACCGGTTTCTCAGCAATCAGACGCAGCGCCTGCCGATACCAGGTCTGCAGAAACCACGCCGGTTCTGCCCACCGATCCGGCCCCGGCCGTGGCCGCGCCAGCCTCTGAAATTCCCTTGCCCGCAGGCTCTGAATTCAACCGCCCGCCCGCCGAAGAGGCCGCGGCCCTGCCCGGCATCGACACCGGCCCGGCCACCGCACCTGCGGTTCTGACCCAATTGGCGGCCCCTTCGGCCCCTCCGCTGCCCGACACGGCCCCCGCACCGCAACCGGTGGCGACAGCCTCGCTTCAGGGCCCGGCAGTGACAGATTTGCCCGAAGCCTCTGCGTCCGCCGCCCCGGCGCAGGGCGACGATCCGTTGCCGCCACCGCCTGAATTGCAGCCGGCCCCGCTTGGCCTGCCCAGTATGGAGACCGATCCCGAAGCCGAAACCGCACCTGCGCCCGAAGGCTCCCCCCTGCAGCGCCTGACCGCAGGGGAGAATCCATCCGCCCCGGTCGCGCTGCCCGACACCCCGGCCCCCCCCGCCACCGACTTGCCCGCGATTGTGGCCCACGCGGCCCCGTTTGATCGCAATGAGACGCGCCCCCTGATGGCGGTGATCCTGATAGATGATCCCAGCTTTCCACTTGGCCGCGATGTGTTGACCCGGTTTGATTTTCCGGTCTCCTTCGCGATTGACCCCAACCGCGCCGATGCCGCCCAGGCCGCGGCCCAGTATCGTGCGGCCGGCTTTGAGGTTTTGCTGCTGGCGCAAGGGTTCGATGCGGCTGAGACTGAAGATGGCGCGGCGGCGCTGTTGGCGGCAGGGTTTGCAGTGCTGCCTGAGGCAGTGGCAGTGTTGGATACCATAACCGGCCCAATCCAGTCGAACCGCCTGGTGTTGGAGAGCGTGGTGGCCGTGCTGGCCGATACCGGGCACGGGCTGATCGCCTATCCGCGCGGGCTGAACGTAGCTGAGCAAACCGCCACGCGCGCCAATGTCCCGGCCGGGACCCTGTTCCGCGAAATCGACCTGGAACGTGAACGCGCTACTGTGATCACCCGCTATCTCGATCGTGCGGCTTTTGCCGCAGGACAGCAGGGGCAGGTGATCGTGGTCGGGCATACCTATTCCGACACCGTGACGGCGCTGTTTTCCTGGGCGCTCGGGTCGCGTTCCGAAGGTGTGGCGCTGGCCCCGATATCGGCGGTTTTGACCCGTTGATGAGAAGTTTCGCCGCCTGACGGCGTCGACCGGGCCCGCCTTCGGCGCGCGAGGCCTTGTGATAAGTGGTCACCGGCGCAACGTGACGGACCCGTGGATTATGGATATTTGATGCGCAAAGAAGGCAAGGGCCGTTAAAAGCCTCTGATGGTGCTTTGGTGGCTCGGCTGTTCCAAAATGGGCACCCACGCGCATACCCGATCCAAGGTTGCGCCATGTCGTATCGACGCCTGACGGCGTCGACCGGGTAAATATTGTCAGCCCAACCGGTCGGAGTTCGATCCTGTTGGCAGGCGATACTTACAGACCAGAAAGCACATTTTGCCTTCTTCTTTGTGAAAATACTCCCGGGGTTTGGGGCTGGCCCCAAGCGGTGCCACGACCCCGCCCCCTTGGGGCGGGCAAGTTGCGCCGCCCCTGGTGCGACGGTGACAACCGGCGCAATCTCTCTTTTCGGGAAACACTCACCTCAAATTCGCGCAAAACTCCTGGATCCGGGCACAGGCTTTTTCCAGGTTTTCATCCGACGTCGCATAGGAAACGCGGAAGTTTGGCGAAAACCCAAAAGCCCCGCCAAATACCACCGCGACGTCGTTCTCTTCCAGCAGGGCAGTTGCGAAATCCTCGTCGGTCTCGATGCGTGTTCCGCCAGGGGTGGTCTTGCCCATGCAGCCGGCAATCGACGGATAGACGTAGAACGCGCCTTCGGGTGTCGGGCAGGTGATCCCCTCCGCCTTGTTCAACATCTCGACCGCCAGATCGCGGCGGCGCTTGAACACTGCGTTGTTGCTGGCGATGTAGTCCTGCGTGCCATTCAGCGCCTCGACAGCTGCCCATTGACTGATTGAACAGGGGTTCGACGTGCTCTGGCTCTGGATCTTGCGCATCGCGCCAATCAACGCCTCCGGACCCGCCGCATAGCCGATCCGCCAGCCGGTCATGGCATAGGCCTTCGAGACGCCATTGCAGGTCAGGGTGCGGTCATACAGCCCCGGTTCCACCTGGGCGGGGGTGACAAATTCAAAGCCGTCATAAACCAGGTGCTCATACATGTCGTCGGTCATCACCCAGACATGGGGGTGGCGCATCAACACATCGCTCAGCCCCTTCAGCTCGGCGCGCGTATAGCCTGCGCCGGTCGGGTTTGACGGCGAATTGAAGATCAGCCACTTGGTTTTCGGCGTGATCGCGGCCTCCAGCGCCTCCGGCGTCAGCTTGTAGGCGTTTTCCGCCGTCGCCATGGCAATCACCGGCTCGCCGCCGGCCAGCAGCACCATATCCGGGTAGCTGACCCAATAGGGCGCGGGGATCACCACTTCATCGCCGGGGTTCAGCGTCGCCATCAGCGCGTTATAGAGGATCTGCTTGCCCCCGGTTCCGACGCTGACCTGCGCGGGCGTGTAATTCAGCCCGTTATCGCGCAGGAACTTGTCGCAAATCGCCTGTTTCAGCTCGATAATGCCATCGGGCGCGGTATATTTCGTCTTGCCTGCATCAATCGCTGCTTTTGCCGCCGCGCAGATATTGGCGGGGGTATTGAAATCGGGTTCACCGGCCCCCAGGCCGATCACATCCCTGCCGGCCGCTTTCAGTTCGGCCGCAAGGGTCGAGACGGCGATGGTGGGCGAAGGTTTCACGCGCGCGAGCGTCTTGGACAGGAAGGTCATCAGAATGTCTCCGGTGGATGAGCCGGGCAATTGGTCCGGTTTACATAGTGGCGGGGCCATGATTAGGGTCCGCGCCACAAGCGTTCAAGTGGTGATAGCGCCCATGCGCGACGAAGCGGGTCGGAAAAGGAGACCGGATGGCGATGGCGGGGACGGACCAGGACGGATGGTTCAGCGAAGAAAATGCAACCTTCGGAGATCGCCTGGCAGGCGCGCGTGAGGCCGTTGGACTGACGCAGGAGGAATTTTCCCGCCGTCTTGGCATCAAGCTGAAAACCGTCGAGGCCTGGGAAAACGACATGAGCGAGCCGCGCGCCAACCGGTTGGCGATGATGGCAGGGTTGCTCAATGTCTCGATCCGCTGGCTTTTGACCGGCGAAGGCGTCGGCCCGGAAGATCCCGATGAGATCGAAGTGGCGCAGGATTTCAATGACCTGCTGCTCGATCTGCGCCAGGTGCGGATACAGCATCAGCGGCTTGGCGAAACGCTTGGCAAGCTGGAAAAACGGCTGCGGTTGATGCGCCCGGCGCGCGACGATGCGCCATGATGGCACAGATGTCGGCAGAACCGCGTCAGATTCGCATCAAACGGCTCAGAATGCGCGCCGGCCATCGCGGCATCAAGGAAATGGACCTGATCCTGGGCGGATGGGCGGCCCGGCATCTCGATGATGCTGATGATCTGGCGCTTGATCTGTTTGAACGGGTGCTGGAAGAAGATGATCACGACCTTTATCAATGGGTCTCTGGTCAGCGCCAAGCCCCGGATTATATGCAGGAATTTGCCGTTGAACTGGCCGCGGTTCTGCGCGCCGGGCAGGGCTGACCCGAATAATTTGTGGCGCTTAACGCAATGTTTGGACTTATCGGCAAATCTGCCTGCCAAGCAGATATGCGGAGACCATCATGAGTTTGCACAGCCCCATTGCGGAATCGTCCCGGCATGGTTTCATGTCCGGCTATCTGGAATCGCTTTCGCTGGTGGAGCGGCTGCACCGACTTCTCCTTGATGTCATAAAGGATGAGTTTGAGCGGCTTGGCGTGCTCGATATCAACGCGGTGCAGGCGCTGCTTCTGTTCAATGTCGGTGACAATGAGGTGACGGCGGGCGAGCTGAAAACGCGCGGCTATTACCAGGGCTCGAATGTCAGCTACAATCTCAAGAAGCTGGTCGAAATGGGCTATATGCACCATCAACGCTGCGAGATCGACCGCCGCTCGGTCCGGGTCCGCCTGACCGAAAGGGGCCGCGATGTGCGCGATGTGGTGACCGATCTCTTTGGCCGCCACGCCGAAGGCTTGCAGGATAAGGGCGTGTTGGGCCCCGATGGTATCGACCAGATCAATCACTCATTGAAACGGGTGGAACGCTACTGGGCCGATCAGATCCGCTATATCTATTGAGCAGTGCGGGTGTCTGGGCCACAACGTGGCTGCCTTCCGGATAGCTCCGCCAAAGGGGAACTCGGCCGTTTCAATTATAGCGCGTCGCGCCTGATCGGATTCGAGCGTTCATCGGCCGGACCGAGGCAGCGTTCGCGCAATCGAATGCGTTCGGGTCGGCCGGTGAATTCGATTTGGCGCGACGCGCTCTAATGCTCCCTTAACACCGCTGCAACCGGTCGCAGGCAAACTATCGACATGCCCCAACCATAACCGGCGGGGCACGTCGTTCATGTTTCAGGTCTCAGGCCAGATCGAACCGATCGGCATTCATCACCTGCGCCCAGGCCGCGACGAAATCATCGACAAAGCGATTGCCCGACGAGGCATAGACTTCGGCCAATGCGCGCAGTTGCGAGTTCGACCCAAAGACCAGATCGACCCGGCTGCCGGTCCATTTCAGATCGCCGCTGGCACGGTCGCGGCCTTCAAAGGCGGTTTCATCCTCTGATACCGGGGTCCAGATTGTCGACATATCCAGCAGGTTGGTAAAGAAATCATTGCTCAACACGCCGGGCCGGTCGGTAAACACACCATCGGGCGATCCGTCATGATTGGCCCCCAGAACCCGCAAGCCGCCAACCAGCGCCGTCATCTGCGGCGCGCTGAGCCCCAAAAGCTGCGCCCGATCCAGCAGCAGCGCCTCAGCGGGCACGGTATACTCAGCCCTCTGATAGTTGCGGAAACCATCGGCCTCAGGCTCCAGCACCGCCATGGCGTCGATATCGGTCTGCTCCTGGCTGGCATCCATCCGGCCGGGCGTAAACGGAACGCTGACCGGATTTCCCGCCGCCTCTGCCGCCGCCTCGATCGCCGCGCATCCGCCCAGCACGATCAGATCGGCCAGCGACACGCGCTTGCCCCCCGATGCTGCCGCGTTGAAATCCGACTGGATTTCTTCCAGCGCCGTCAGCACTTTGGCCAGTTGCGCCGGCTGGTTGACCGGCCAGTCCTTTTGCGGGGCCAGCCGGATCCGTGCGCCATTTGCACCGCCGCGCCGGTCAGAGCCGCGGAAAGTGGCAGCCGAGGCCCAGGCCGTGGCCACCAATTCACCGATGCCCAGGCCAGAGTCCAGGATCCGGCCCTTCAGATCGGCAATATCGGCGGCGTCGATAACGGGGTGGTCCAGCGCCGGGATCGGATCCTGCCACAGGTGATCTTCCTCAGGCACCAACGGCCCCAGATACAGGGATTTCGGCCCCATATCGCGATGCGTCAGCTTGAACCAGGCCCGCGCAAAGGCGTCCGCAAACGCTTGCGGATCGGCATGATAGCGGCGTGAAATCACCTCGTATTCCGGGTCCATCCGCATCGCCATGTCGGCGGTGGTCATCATCAGCTTGACGGGCTGGTCCGATCCATCGACCTGCGGTGCGTGATCGGCCGGGCTCAGATCGACCGCTTCCCAGATATGGGCACCGGCCGGGCTTTTGGTCAGCCGCCAGTCATAGCCGAACAGCACATCGAAATAGCCATTGTCCCACCGGATCGGATTGGCCGTCCAGGGCCCCTCGATGCCGCTGGTGGTGGTATCGACACCCTTGCCGCTGCGATAGCTGTTGGCCCAGCCAAACCCCTGTTCGGCCAGCCCTGCCGCCTCGGGTTCGGGCCCGACAAGGGCGGGGTCGCCCGCGCCATGGGCCTTGCCGAATGTGTGGCCCCCGGCGGTCAGCGCCACGGTATCCTCATCATCCATGCCCATGCGGGCAAAGGTCTCGCGGATGTCACGCCCCGAGGCCACCGGATCGGGGTTGCCGTTGGGCCCTTCGGGATTGACATAGATCAGGCCCATCTGCACCGCGGCCAGCGGATCTTGCAGATCACGGTCGCCGGAATAGCGCCTGTCGCCCAGCCATTCGGTCTCAGGTCCCCAATAGATATCCTCCTCGGGCTCCCAGACATCGGCGCGCCCGCCAGCGAAACCGGCGGTCGGGCCGCCCATGCTTTCGATCGCGACATTGCCCGCCAGGATCATCAGATCGGCCCAGGAAATCTTGTCGCCATATTTCTGCTTGATCGGCCATAAAAGGCGGCGCGCCTTGTCCAGATTGCCATTGTCGGGCCAGGAATTGAGCGGCGCAAAGCGCTGCGTGCCCGATGTGGCCCCGCCGCGGCCATCGGCGGTCCGATAGGTGCCGGCGCTGTGCCATGCCATGCGGATGAAAAGCGGGCCGTAATGGCCGTAATCGGCGGGCCACCAGCTTTGACTGTCGGTCATCAGCGCCGTCAGATCGGCGCGCAGCGCGTCCAGATCGAGCGATTTGAACGCCTCTGCATAGTTGAAATCCGGGGCCATCGGGCTGGCGGCGGGCGTGTGCTGATGCAGGATTTTCAGGTTCAACTGGTTCGGCCACCAGTCGCGTGTCGCGCTGCCGGCATTGGTTGTGTGCATGACCGGGCATTTGCCCGCATTATTTCCGTCCATCGCTGTCAATCTCCCTGAAGATATTTGGGTTCGTGGCTAACGCATAACTGGCGTCCTGATCCCGGCTATATCCGATTCCCGCAATTGGTTTAAGTTGCATTTTTTCATGGCTGTGATAACTTAAAATTATGAAAGATGTCACTTTGAGACAATTACGTTATTTCGATGCCCTCGCCCGGCATGGCCATTTCGGGCATGCGGCCGCGGCCTCGGCGATATCGCAACCGGCGCTCTCGGTGCAGATCCGGGAACTTGAGGCGACCCTGGGTGTCACGCTTTTTGAACGCGGCGCGCGGCAGGTGCGTCTGACCGGGCCGGGCCAGGCGCTGTTGGCGCGGGTGCGTGAGATTCTGAGCGCGGCCGATGATCTGCATGATCTGGCACGCGCGGCATCGGGGCAGGGGCTGGGGCGGCTGCGCCTTGGCGTGATCCCGACGATTGCCCCCTATCTGTTGCCCACCCTGTTGCCGCTTCTCAGCCGTCAGGCCCCGGGCGTTGACCTGCATCTGCGAGAGACGCTGACGCCACGCCTGCTGCAGGAATTGGCCGATGGCCGCATCGATGCAGCAATTGTGGCGCTGCCGGTCTCGGAACCGGCCTTTGTCGAAATGCCGCTTTTTGAGGAGGAATTCATGCTGGTGCGCCCCGCCGCCGATGCCGGCCTGCCGGTGCCCGATGGCGAGGGTCTGGCCCGGATGCGGCTTTTGCTGCTGGAGGAGGGGCATTGTTTTCGCGATCAGGCGCTCAGCTATTGCAACCGCCCCACACCGGTGCCGCAAGGCGGGCTGGAGGGCAGTTCGCTGACCACGCTGGTGCAGATGGTCGGGGCCGGGCTTGGTGTGACGCTGATCCCGGCAATGGCGGTCACGGTCGAGGGCCGGTCAGACCTGGTCGATATCGCCCGCTTTGCGGCCCCGCGCCCGACCCGCAGCGTCGGCATGATCTGGCGCAAGACAAATCCGCTGGCCGACGCGCTGAGCGCGATTGCCGATCTGGTGCAATCGGCCGCTGCGGCCCTGCGCGCGGGCCGGCCATGAGATCTGCGACCGATGGCGGGCAGGGGGCCATGAAGGCGACTGCCGGGCGCGCCGCAAGATGACCCTTGCACGCCGAAACCGGATTGGCTAACACGTGCCAGCCGGGTCGTTAGCTCAGTTGGTAGAGCGCTTCGTTTACACCGAAGATGTCGGGAGTTCGAGCCTCTCACGACCCACCAGCCCCCCCTTCTGCTGTCAGGCGTTTGCGCGACGCTATCAACCATCAGGCGGTTGCTAACTGCGCCCGGGTTCAATGACCCCGGGGGCCTTTGTGATGCCTGCCAGTGCGGGCGTGCATGTTTTGCGACATGGGCGTCGCTTTCCTTTCTGCAAGTCGGGTTCGGGTGAGGCAAGCTGGCGCAAAACCGGACAGGGCGGTATTGCGCGCGGCTGTCGTCTTTTTTTGAAAGTCTCGCCCGATGCAAGGCCAGCCACGCCCCACAGAAGACACGCCCGCGCGCGCGATCTTCCTGATCCTTGCGGGCATGGTTTTCATTACCGTAAATGATAGCCTGATCAAGGCGTTGAGCGGTGGATATCCGCTGCATCAGATGATGTTCATCCGCTCGGCCATCGGCCTGGCCGTGTCGCTGGTGATCTTGCAATTCGAGGGCGGGTTCGGGCAATTGCGCACCGCGACGCCGGGGCTGCACATGCTGCGCGGGATTCTGGTGGTCCTGGCCAACCTGCTCTATTTCGCGGCGCTGGCGACATTGCCATTGGCCACGGCGGTGTCGATCTTTTTCGTGGCCCCGCTGATGATCACGCTGATGTCGATCGTTTTGCTCAAGGAACGCGTCGGGCTGCATCGCGGCGGGGCGATATTGGTGGGCTTTGCCGGGGTTCTGGTGATGACGCGGCCGGGGTCGGGCGCAGGTGATGACGCGCCCGCGATCTGGGTGCTGTTGCTGCCGGTCGCGGCGGCGGCAGCCTATGCCGGCATGCAGGTGATGACCCGGTCTTTGGGCGTCTATTCCAAGGCCTCGGCGCTGGCGGTCTATATCCAGGCGATGTTCCTGCTGGTCTCGGCCGGGTTTTTCGTGATTGCGGGCGATGGGCGCTTTGCCGAAGGGGTGGAACATGAAAGCCTGATCTTCCTGTTGCGGGCCTGGGTCTGGCCAGGCTCTGAGGATTGGCCGCTGTTCTTGCTGTTGGGCCTGTGTTCCGGCGCGATCGGCTATTGCCTGTCGGCGGCCTATAAGCTGGGCAATGCCGCGACCGTCTCTTCGTTTGAATATTCGGCGCTGCCGATGGCCATTCTTGCCGGCTGGACCATCTTCGGCGAGATACCCGATATCTGGGTTCTGGCCGGCACGGTGCTGATCGCGGGATCGGGGATCCATGTCTTCATGCGCGAGCGCAAACGCCGCTCACCGGTGGCACCGCGCCGCCCGCTGCGGCGGGGCTGACATTTTTTCGGGCTGCGGCCATTTGCGGGGCAAACCGCGCTTGACGGGGGCCGGTTGGGGCCATAGAACCGCCGTCACGCCAACCGGGCCTTCGGGCAAGGGTTGCGCGTGCAGCGGGCGGTTGTAGCTCAGTTGGTTAGAGTACCGGCCTGTCACGCCGGGGGTCGCGGGTTCGAGTCCCGTCAACCGCGCCACCGCTGTCCCTCCAGGGCGAAAAGCCCTTGCCGAAAGGCCCATGCGCGGTTGTAGCTCAGTTGGTTAGAGTACCGGCCTGTCACGCCGGGGGTCGCGGGTTCGAGCCCCGTCAACCGCGCCACTTTTTCCTTTTCGATGTATGGTCGTTGCCCTGACGGGCGGCGCGGCGCTTCGCGTCAAGCCCCCTGCGGGAGCCCTCCTTGAAGCGCTTTGTCGCGTGGGAAGGGCGACAGGTGCAAGCGACAGGTCATTTCGGATGCAGGGGTTTGGTCCATCTGCCGAGAGACGTTTGAGGGGCAAACTGCCCCGTCAAAGCGCCACAACAAGGGTGATTTGAGCTTTGCCAGCCTCAAGGCCAGGCCGCCTGACGGCGGGGCGTGCCGCCGCCTTGACCCTGCCAAAGCTCAGGAACGGCCGCGGCGTTCGAACCGGGGCAGCATGGCGGAAAAATCCTTGCCGCGGCCATCCTCGGCCTCGACAAATGTTTCATATAGCGCAGTGGCGGCAAGCCCCATCGGCGTATCGGCATCGGCGGCGGTGGCGGCGGCCTGCGACAGGCGCAGATCCTTCAGCATCAGTTCAGCCGCGAAGCCGGGTTCATAGCCGTTATCGGCGGGGCTGGCGGGGCCGATGCCGGGGGCCGGGCAATAGGCGTTCATCACCCAGCTATAGCCCGAGGAGGTGCTGACCACATCGAACATCGCCTGCCGGTCGAGACCCAGCTTATCGGCCAGCGCAAAGGCCTCGCAGGTGCCGATCATGGTGATGCCGAGGATCATGTTGTTACAGATCTTGGCGGCCTGACCATTGCCCGCCGGGCCGCAATGGACCGCCTTCTGGCCCATGATGTCAAAGAGCGGCGCGGCGGTGGCGAAAGCATCATCGGCCCCGCCGACCATGAAGGTCAGCGTGCCGCCGGCCGCGCCGCCAACGCCGCCCGATACCGGCGCATCAAGAAATCCGAGACCGGCCTCGGCACAATCAGCCGCGACCGCGCGGGCGGCGTCCACCTCGACCGTGGAGCAATCCAGCAGCACCGCGCCCTTGGCCATGGCCGGGATGATCTCGGCCGCGACCGCGCGCAGGATCGCGCCATTGGGCAGCATGGTGATGACGACATCGCGCCCCGATGCCGCCTCTGGCGCGCTGGCGGCCCTGGTCACGCCATCGGGGCAGGGCGCGCTCAGATCGAACCCGGTCACGTCATGGCCTGCCGCCGCCAGATTGGCGGCCATCGGCGCGCCCATATTGCCCAACCCTATGAAACCGATCTGCATGGCAGCTCTCCTTAAAATGTCAGTGTCTTTGGCCCGAGCGGCATCAAAAGCCTGGACATTTCGACCATTGGCACCGATTTGGGCCCGTCATGGCGCCAGTGCGGCGCGTTGTCCTTGTCGATGATCAGGGCGCGGATGCCCTCCAGAAAATCACCCTTCTCCATGGCTTGCGAGGTGAAACGGTATTCCAGCTCCAGCGCCGCCTCGATCCGCTCCTTGCCGCGGACGCGATGGATCAGCTCCAAGGTGCAAGCCATTGATAAAGGGGAATTACCCTGTATGGCTTTCAGGGCGTTCCGGGCCAGATCAGACTCGGCAATCTCCAGCAGATTGACAATATCGCGCATCCCCTCGCCGCCAAAGCGGGCATCAATTTCATCTTGCAACCCGGCCAGATCGGATGCCGGCGCGGCGTGGGCGGCCTTGTCCACCGCCGCCACATCGCCGCTTTGTGACAGCGTGGCGATCAGATCGGCCCAGGCCCCGCGCGGCAGGTAATAATCGGCAAACCCGGCATGGATGGCATCGCCCGGCCCCATCCGGGCACAGGTCAGGCCCAGATATTCGCCCAACCGCCCCGGTGCCCGCGACAAGATCAGCGACCCACCAACATCAGGCACCAGCCCGATCCTGCATTCCGGCATTGCCAGCTTGCTGTCGTCACAGACAATCCGGTGCGAGCCATGACAGCCGACCCCGACACCGCCGCCCATGACAAAGCCATGCAGGAAGGTGACCACGGGTTTGGGGAAATTGAACATCCGCGCATTCATGCGGTATTCATCGCGCCAGAACCGCTGCCCATAGCTGTAATCGCCCGCCTTGCCGGTGGCATACATCTCAGACAGGTCGCCGCCGGCGCAAAAGGCTTTTTCGCAGGGCAGCCCGTCGATGATCAACAGCGTGACCGCCGGGTCATCGGCCCATGCCATCAAGGCCTTGTCGATCTCAAGACACATCTCCCAGGTCAGCGCATTCAGCGCCTTGGGGCGGTTCAGCGTGATGCGTCCGGCGCAGCCCTCGATGCGGCACTCAATCTCGGCCATCATCCGCGCTCCGCCAGCAGGGCGCGCGCAATGATCACGCGCATGATCTCATTGGTGCCTTCCAGGATCTGATGCACCCGCAGATCGCGGACGATCTTCTCGATGCCGTAATCGGCCAGATAGCCATAGCCGCCATGCAGTTGCAGGCATTGGTTGGCGACATCAAAGGCGGCATCGGTGACATAAAGCTTGGCCATGGCGCAGAACTTGCTGGCGTCGGGGGCCGCATTGTCCAGCTTCCACGCCGCCTGACGCAAGAACACCCGCGCCGATTGCAGCTTGACCTCCTGTTCGGCCAGCCGGAATTGCAGGCCCTGAAACTGGTCGATGGTTTTGCCGAAAGCCTTGCGTTCGCCCATATAGCTCAGCGTCAGATCCAGCGCGTTCTGCGCCCCGCCAAGCGCCGATGCGGCGATGTTCAGCCGCCCGCCATCCAGCCCCGCCATCGCGTATTTGAAGCCCTGGCCTTCTTCGCCGATCAGGTTTTCAACCGGGACCAGGCAATCGTCAAACTGCACCTGCGCCGTGGGTTGCGCCAGCCAGCCCATTTTGCGTTCCGGCGCGCCAAAACTTAACCCCTCGGCACCATCCTCCACCACCAGCGTCGAAATCCCCCCGGGGCCATCTTCGCCGGTGCGCATCATGGTGACATAGGCATCCGAATATCCACCGCCCGAGATGAAAGCCTTGGTGCCGTTCAGCCGGTAGCCTTCATCGGTCCGTTCGGCGCGGCTGCGCAGCGCGGCGGCGTCCGACCCTGATCCCGGCTCGGTCAGGCAATAGGAAAACACCTTTTCCATGCTGCACAGATCAGGCAGCCATCTGGCCTTGGTTTCCTCCGATCCAAACTTGTCGATCATGCCGCCGCACATGTTGTGGATCGACAGGAAACTGCCCACGGCAGGGCAGGACATCGCCAGCGCCTCGAATACCAGCGTCGCATCCAGCCGCGACAGCCCCGTTCCGCCATATTCCTCGCTGACATAGAGCCCGCCAAAGCCAAGCTCGGCGATCCGTGGCCACAGCGCTTTCGGAATCGTGCCCGCTTCCTCCCACTCTTGGGCGAAGGGGGCGATATGCTCGGCGCCAAAGCTCCGCGCCATGTCAAAGATCATGCCCTGTTCTTCGGAAAGTGCGAAATCCATCCGGTATCTCCCCTTGGCCCGCCCGTTGGAATTGAACAGGTGTTTAATTAGCAAATCTTGCAGCAATGTTGCAAGGCCGGGGGGGCAGCTCACAAATCAGCATGAAATTCCTCGATCAGGTGGTGCACGACGTCGCGCATAGCGCGGCCATGATCGCGGCCACCGGCGCGCGCCGCGCCATAGACCGCGCGCTGGCGGTCCGATGACGTGCCGCGCAGGCCCATGTCACGGACATGTTCGACCTCGGCCAGGCAGCCAAGCGCCAGGGCATCCTCGGTGATCATCTCGATCATTTCTTCCATCAGTTCGGTGAACGGCACGATCTCACGGCGGCCAAAATCAATCAGCCCCTCACGGGTGCCATAGCGCTGCGCCCGCCAGCGGTTTTCACCAACCAGAAACGCATCGTAAAGCCGCCAGCGTTGGTTGCGTTCGCGCAGACGAAACAGCATGCGGCAAAGGCTCTGGATCAGCGCCGCCAGCGTCAGCGCATCCTCCAGCCGGGGCGAGACATCGCAGATCCGGGTCTCCAGCGTCGGAAACCGCGATGACGGGCGCAGATCCCACCAGATCTTGGAACTGTCCTCGATCACGTCAAGATCAACCAGCGCATCGACCGTGCGCTGATAATCGCTGAAAGACGGAAACAGCGGCGGCAATCCGGTGCGCGGCAGATTGTCAAACACCGTCAGCCGATACGAGGCCAGCCCGGTATCGCGGCCCTGCCAATAGGGCGAGGACGTGGACAGCGCCAGAAGATGCGGCAGGAAATAGGACAGCTGCCCCATCAGATCATTGCGCAGATCATCGCTGCCAAGCCCGACATGGACATGCATGCCGCAGATCAGCATCCGTTCCACCACGCCGCCCAGATCGCGGGCCAGGGCATTGTAGCGGTCCTTGTCGGTATGGGGCTGGTCCTTCCAATCGGCAAACGGGTGGCACGAGACCGCAATCGGGGCAAGGCCAAAGCCCGCCGCCACGCGCGCCACGGTGCTGCGCAGGCGGCGCAGATCCTCGCGCGCGCTGCTGACATCGCCACAGACACAGGTGCCGATCTCGATCTGGCATTGCAGAAATTCCGGGCTGACCTGGCCTTCCAGCTCAGCCGCACAGGCCGCCATCAATTCGGGCGGGGCCTTGGCAAGGTCACAACTGGCAGTGTCGACCAGCAGATATTCTTCTTCGATGCCGATCGAAAACGGTGGCGCGATCTGTGCCATATGGCCGGTCCTTTCGTCGCTATGATGTCAGGAAACCGGGAAAGCGATGATTTGCCAAGGAAAAACAAACGCCAAGCCTGGGCCATGAAAAAACTTTGAACCCAATTGGCCGCTGGTCCGACACATAATCACAATCGCCTCACAACATCGCAAGGGTGCCGGAGCAATGTCAGATATCTTCATCCTCACCACCGCCCTCATCTTCGCAATCGCCGCAATGACGGTGGCGATCTCGGGCGCTCTGGCAGGGCGCAAGATCACGGCGCGCGATTCCGGCCCGCACGGGCTGTAACCCGCCGCATCCGCTTTCATCACCAAAACTTTTCAAAACAGATCGGGGGGTCGCATCGCGGCCCCCCATTT
>NZ_JBTUJH010000001.1:0-57156 GCF_058343375.1 Alterinioella sp. | reverse complement strand
GGCCTTTGCGGGCACCGGCAATGTGGCCAAGGCGCTTTTGATGACGCTTCTGGGGCTGATCATGGCAACCGTGGGCGAAGGCGCGCTGCTGAACCTGCCGCGTTTCACCATGGGCATCATGGACCTGCAATCGGGCTTTGGTTTCATCACGCTGGCGATGGCGATGTTCGCCCTGCCGGAAGCCATATATCTGGTGCTGGACCCGCGCCGATCCTCAGATGGCGGACCGGCCGGGGACATCAAGGACCTGCGCATTACACGGGCCGAGGCGCGTCAGATCGCGCCTGTTATTGCTCGGCAATCCATCCAGGGGTTTTTGATCGGTGTGCTGCCGGGCGCGGGCGCGACCATCGCGTCGTTCCTTGGATATGCGGTTGAGCGCAATATCGCGCCCAAGCATGAGCAGGACGAGTTCGGCAAGGGATCGCTGAAGGGTCTTGCCGCGCCCGAAGCGGCCAATAACGCGGCCTGCACCGGGTCTTTTGTGCCGCTTCTGACGCTTGGCATTCCGGGGTCGGGCACCACGGCGATCCTGCTGGGGGCGCTGATTGCGCTGAATGTCAGCCCCGGCCCGCGCCTGATGATCGATGAGCCGGAGATTTTCTGGGCGGTGATCATCTCGATGTATCTGGGCAACCTGATCCTGTTGCTCCTGAACCTGCCGCTGATTCCCTATATCGCCAAGGTGCTGGCGGTGCCGCGCACCTTCCTGATCCCGTTCATTCTGTTTTTCACCCTGATGGGGGCCTATATCGGGCAGAACAACGCCACCGAACTGCTGATCCTTGTGGGGTTTGGCGTCTGTGCCACGATATTGCGCTTTGCCGATTACCCGCTGGCCCCGCTGTTGATCGGGTTCATTCTTGGGTCGATGCTGGAAGATAATTTCAGCCGCGCAATGCAGCTTTATGGCGGGATCAGCTTTATTCTGGAACGTCCCATGACGCTTGGTCTGCTGGTATTGGCGGTGTTGTTGGTGGTGGTGCCAAGCTATCGCGCGCGCCGGGCACGGGCGCGCGCCGGCGGTGTTGCCGACGGCGATTGATAGAGGGGTTCGCCGCCTTCGGCACCGACCGGTGAACGCGCCGCCTCGGGCCCCGTTGGGGCCGCTCGCGCGGCGCGTGGCTGGCGCGGCGATCGGGCCGAGAGGGCGTTTGCGGTGGGTGGGCCGGGATGCCTCCGGCGGGAGTATTTGAACAAAGAAGAATGTGGTCTGTCAGTAAGGGTTTTTCGCGCTGCGATCGGTTGACAGGCTTTGCGCGCGGCGTTCGACCAGTATCTCGATGGCATCGGCCAGATGGATTTCGGCGATGTTGTAATCCCCACGCGCCAGGCGGAGCCGGTGGGCTTCTATCATGACATCGGCATGGCTGCAGCCAAGCGGCGGATCGAAGCGGTATGAGGCCAGCTCGATGAGCAACCCCATCGGATCCTTGAAATAGATCGAATCCATGAAGCCGCGATCCTTGGGGCCGGAATGGTCGATGCCGCGTTCATCGAGCCGTTCGACCGCTTGAGCGAAGGTCGCTTTTGAGACGTTGATGGCCAGGTGATGCACGCAGCCGGGATCAGTGGGTGTGCGGCGCGGGTCGGGTTTGCGGGCCTCGTTGGTGAAAACGGTGATGAGCCGCCCGTCACCGGGGTCGAAATAGAGATGGCCTTCGCCAGGATTATCCAGATTGGGCTGATCGAAGATGAAGGGCATGCCAAGCAACCCCTCCCAGAAATCAATCGAGGTTTGGCGATCTGCCCCGGTCAGGGTGATGTGATGTATGCCTTGTGCCTGTAGTTTCCGCATGCCGCCTGCCTTTCGTTGATCGGCCTATAGCGCGTCGCGCCTGATCGGATTCGAGCATTCATCACCCGGACCGAGGCAGCGTTCGCGCAATCGAATGCGTTCGGGCCGGCCGGTGAATTCAATTTGGCGCGACGCGCTCTTAGTGTAGAAGCAAATCGGGGTCAGGCAAATTCTGATTCATGGTGTGGGGTTGAAGCTGCGTTGGGTCGCACAAGCGGCCATGCGGCCAATAACCCAGGCCCTAATCAAACGTCCCCGTCACCCGGCCAAGCAGCATGAACGCACGGGCGGTGCGGGTCTCGGACATCTGCACAATCTCTTCATCGGTCGCGTTCTGCTCGAAATCGACCAGCGTCATGTCGAACTGGCGCAGGAAATGATGCACCGCATCGCGAAACACCGGGTCTTGTTTCATCCGGCCCGATGACAGCGCCAGCGAAGACCGGTCCCGAATGCCGCCAAGCCCCGCAATGGGTTTGCCGCGCTCGCCCCTGGCGAATTTTCGCCAGATCTCGGGCTTGGCGCGGTCGGGGCGCAGGTCATCCATGTAAATCCCGTCCTGGCTGAGCAGGGTCAGCACGTCCTGGCTGGCCCGGATCAGTTTCTTGGTCGACGGATCCTGCAACGCGCGGCGCAGGGTGCGGAAGCCTTCCTTGTCATGTTCGTTTTCGGGGAAATTCAGCGCCTTGATGAAATCCGCGATCGAGATCGGCTCTTGCAGGTCTTCGGCAGGCGTCCCCAAGCCCAGGCTTGGTTGCGGGGCGTCTTGTGTCGCGGGTTCACGTGCCACTGCGGCGCGCGCCTCGGCGCTTTCGGCGGCCTTGCGGATCGAGGTGAAACTCGCCAGCGCGCTTTCGGCCTGGCGCTGCGCCTTGGCGATCTCATCCAGCTTGGCCACCACTTCGGGCCTCAGATCCATGCCGCCGCGTTGCTGCTGGACCATAAAGGCCGCGCGCATGGCGTCAATCGCGCTTTGCAGCCTTGCCGATTCCTCGCGCAGGATGCGGGCGGTCTTGGCGGCAGAGGCGGCCACCCAGATCAGGGCCACGGGCATGAAAATGGCCAGTATGATCATCAGCGCCTCAAGCGTCGACGCCTCGCCCAGTCCCGACATGTCGGTGCCGTAAAAGAAATAGATGACACCCGCCAGCCAGATGATCGTCAGCCCCAGCGCCACCACTTCGATCATCGTGATGCGTGACGTTCCCGGGTCAGGCACAAAAGCACCAAGTTCAAGGGTAGAGAGATTTTTCTCGTCTGCCATAGCTACCAAGTTCCGCGTTCCGGCAGAGCGCTGCCCCTAGATATAGGAGATCTTGACGATCTCGTATTCCTTGCCGCCGCCCGGCGTTTTCACTTCGACACTGTCACCTTCCTCCTTGCCAATCAAGGCACGCGCCAGCGGAGAGTTGATGTTGAGCAGGCCCTGTTCGATCCTGGCTTCGGCCTCGCCGACGATCTGATAGGTCTTTTCTTCCTCGGTATTCTCATCGACCAGTTCCACGGTGGCCCCGAATTTGATCGGACCGGACAGTTTTTTCGGGTCAATGATCTGTGCCAGGCTGATCAGGCCCTCAAGTTCCTTGATGCGGCCCTCGATGAAGGACTGCTTTTCGCGCGCCGAATGATATTCGGCGTTCTCGGACAGATCACCGTGTTCGCGGGCCTCGGCGATGGCCTTGATAATGGCCGGACGCTCAATGCTCTTGAGAATCTTCAGCTCGGAATCCAGGGCACTGAAGCCCGTCGGAGTCATAGGGATCTTGTCCATCGCGTTCACCGTATCTCTACATCGCGTATTGCCGCTCGAAAGCCGGACGATACGGGGCCTTGAAGGGTAGTTCAACGGGATTTTCCATGCCCGGGGCGCGGCGGCGCTTGCCTTCTTTGCGCTCCAAATATCCCCGGGGGGTCTGCCGCAGGCAGACGGGGGCAGCGCCCCCATGATCGGCTCCGGCCTGGCGCTCCGCTCTTTCCGGTGGCCAGCCCGGCCTAGATGGTGCCCACGATGCCGATCTCGGCAGTTCCGGTAATGGTGAGGCCAGTGGCCGGGCGCGGCTCGGGCGCGGTTGGGCTGCCATCGACGCCGCAGGCTGACAGCCCCGCCAGCATCGCCACGATCAGGATTACCCGTGTCATTCCAACATCTCCTTCCAGCGCGCCACCTGGGCGCGGACCTGCATCGGTGCGGTCCCGCCATAGGACATGCGCGAGGCGACCGAATTATGCACGCCCAGAACCTCGAACACGTCGCCTGTGATCGCGCCATGCACGCCCTGCATCTGCGCCAGGGTCAGGTCGGGCAGGTCGCAGCCCGCATCCTCGGCCAGTTTTACCAGCGCACCGGTGACATGATGCGCCTGCCGGAACGGCATGTCCAGACTGCGCACCAGCCAGTCCGCCAGATCGGTCGCGGTGGAAAACCCGCTGGCGGCGGCTGTTTCCAGATTGGCGCGGTTCGCGGTCATGTCGCTTACCATCCCGGTCATCGCGGCCAGGGCCAGCATCAGGCTGTCGGCGGCGTCAAACACCTGTTCCTTGTCTTCCTGCATATCCTTGGAATAGGCCAGCGGCAGGCCTTTCATGACCACCAGAAGCGCCACATTCGCCCCCAGAATACGCCCGATCTTGGCCCGGATCAGTTCGGCCGCATCGGGGTTTTTCTTCTGCGGCATGATCGAGGAGCCGGTGGAGAACCGATCCGACAGCGTGACGAACCGGAATTGGGCCGAGGACCAGATCACCAGCTCCTCTGCAAAGCGCGACAGATGCATGGCGCAGATCGTGGCGGCAGACAGAAATTCCAGCGCAAAATCGCGGTCGCTGACCGCATCCAGCGAATTGGCGGCGGGCCGGTCAAAGCCAAGCGCGGTTGCGGTGTCCATCCGGTCGATCGGAAAGGAGGTTCCGGCAAGGGCTGCGGCCCCAAGCGGGCATTCATTCATCCGGGCCCGCGCGTCGATCATGCGTGACCGGTCGCGGGCGAACATCTCGACATAGGCCAGCATGTGATGGCCCCAGGTCACCGGCTGCGCGGTTTGCAGATGGGTAAAGCCCGGCATCACCCAATCGGCGCCCGCCTCGGCCTGTGCGAGGAGCGCTTGCATAAGCGCCAGGAGCCCCTGCGTGGCCGCATCGGTCTGATCGCGGACCCAGAGCCGGAAATCGGTGGCTACCTGATCGTTGCGGCTGCGCGCCGTGTGCAGACGCCCGGCCGGGTCACCGATGATATCCTGCAGCCGGGCCTCGATATTCATGTGGATATCTTCCAGCGCCGTGGAAAATTCAAAACTTCCGCGCTCGATTTCTGACAAGACCGTGAGCAGGCCTTCCCGGATCGCCTTGGCATCGCTATCGGTAATGATACCCTGCGCCGCCAACATGGCCGCATGTGCCAAGGAACCGTCGATGTCCTGTTTCGCCAATCGTTTGTCGAACCCGATCGAGGCATTGATCGCCTCCATGATCGCGTCTGGCCCGGCGGCGAACCGGCCGCCCCACATGGCGTTCGAAGTGGAATTGGACATGGGAATGAAACCTCGGAAGGAAAGTGAATGATCCGCGTGATGCGTCTTGCCGTGCTCTATATCGCCTTGGGGTCGGGTGCAAATACCGCCATGGCCGAAGGGTTGGAGCATCTCTTGCAGGGCGACATGCGTGTGATGATGTTGCAGGACAGGCCGGTTGATCTGGCCCCTGTCGTTTTCACCGATACCGATGGCGTTGAAATGGGGCTCGATGCCTTTGCCGGACAATATGTCGTGCTGAATTTCTGGGCCACCTGGTGTGCGCCCTGCCGGGTTGAAATGCCATCGCTCGCCGCCTTGCAGGAAATCATGGGCACGCCCGATTTTGCTGTCGTTACCGTTGCCACCGGCCGCAATCCGATGCCCGCAATCACCCGGTTTCTGAATGAGGTCGGGGCCGCCAGCCTGCAGGTCGTGCTGGACCCGAGCCAGGACATGGCCCGCGCAATGGATGTAACGGGGTTGCCGACGACCGTGCTGCTGAACCCCGAAGGGCGCGAGATCGGGCGTCTGGTCGGCGATGCCGATTGGGCCGGTGAGGCCGCGCTGGCGCTGCTCAGGGCATGGTCGGGGCAGGGCGAAAGCTAAGCCAGCGCTACGCATCTGGCATGGGCCGGGCAGGTGATGACATGGTCGTTCACCATGCCCACGGCCTGCATGAAGGCGTAAATGATCGTCGGGCCGCAAAACCGGAACCCGGCCTTTTTCAGATCTTTTGAAATCTGCGTGGACAGCGGCGTAAGGGTGGGCACCTCGGCCATGCTGGCGCAATTGTTCTGCACCGGCACGCCACCGACATAATCCCACAGGAACCGGTCAAACCCCTGCGCCGCCTCGATCTTCTGCCAGGCCTTTGCGTTGCCAATGGTGGCCTCGATCTTGCCGCGATGGCGCACGATGCCGGCGTTTTGCAGCAAGGTTTCAACCTCATCCGGCCCCCATGTCGCAATCACATCCGGGTCGAACCCGGCAAAGGCTTCGCGAAACGCATCGCGCTTGCGCAGAATGGTGATCCAGGCAAGGCCAGCCTGAAACCCGTCGAGAATCAGTTTCTCGAACAACGCCCGACTGTCGCGCTCGGGCATGCCCCATTCGGTGTCATGATAGGCCCGATAAAACGGGTCATCGCCCGGCCAGGTGCAGCCCTCATGGTCCATCGGTCTCATTCCTTTAATAAAATTCCGGCCCGGTCGCTTTTCCTAAAACTAGAACAAAATGCGCATATTCACCATGCCTTAACGCCCGTCCGCGCAATCTGCCCCGGTCTGATCAAGGAGGCTGCCATGCGGGGGCGCAAACGCAAACTACTGGTGGATGCGGATGTGGAAAGCCCGCTGTCATTCGCCGTGCAACACCGTGACAAGGGCATATTGACCATGGTCCGCGAGGCGTTGGAACGCGGCGATGCCGTGCTGGCCTATCAGCCTGTGGTGCAGGCGGGAAACCAGAAAACGGTGGCCTTTTACGAAGGTCTCATCCGTATCCTCGACGAAACCGGGCGGGTGATCCCGGCGCGCGAATTCATGGGGGCTGTCGAAAACCTGGATATTGGGCGGCTGATCGATTGCGCGGCGTTGCGCGCCGGTCTGCGGGCGCTGAAGCAGGTGCCGGATCTGCGCCTTTCGATCAATATGTCGGCCCGCTCGATCGGCTATCCGCAATGGAAACAGATCCTCAATCGCGGGCTGCATCGCGATCCGCAGGTGGCCGAACGGCTGATCCTCGAAATCTCCGAAAGCTCGGCCATGCAGATGCCGGAACTGGTGACTGTTTTCATGGCCGAATTGCAGGACAAAGGCATCACTTTCGCGCTGGATGATTTCGGGGCCGGGCACACCGCGTTCCGGTATCTCAAGGAATTCTACTTTGATATCGTCAAGATCGACGCGCAGTTCATCCGCAACGTGCATGAGGATTCCAATAATCAGGTGCTGACCCAGGCCCTGGTCTCTCTTGCCGGGCATTTCGACATGTTCACCGTCGCCGAAGCCGTGGAAACCCCGGAGGAAGCGGCCTGGCTTGCCACTGCCGGGCTCGATTGTCTGCAGGGCTACCTGTTTGCTGCCCCAAGCCTGACGCCGCCCTGGGCGCTGAGCAAAGGCGGCAAGTCGCGCACTGGCTGATCGCCCCGGCCCATCCCGGATATTCCGGTTGAATCCGCCCCGGCCCTGAGACACCGTGTCAGTTGAGAACTCCCCCCCGACGTCCTATGACGCCGGGGATTATCTGCTTCGCGTTGCGTTTCGCCCACGCAATCCGGCCTGATTGCTTTGCTCAACAAAAGAAGGACCAGACATGACCAATGTCGTTATCGCCTCTGCCGCCCGAACCGCCGTCGGCAGTTTTCTCGGCTCGTTCGCCAACACGCCCGCTCATGATCTGGGTTCGGCCGTTCTGGAGGCGCTGGTCGATCGCGCCGGTATCGATAAATCCGACGTCTCCGAGACCATCCTGGGTCAGGTGCTGACTGCGGCCCAGGGCCAGAACCCGGCCCGCCAGGCGCATATCAATGCCGGCCTGCCGAAAGAGGCTGCCGCCTGGGGTATCAATCAGGTTTGCGGATCGGGCCTGCGCGCGGTGGCGCTTGGCGCGCAGCACATCATGTTGGGCGATGCCACCATCGTGGCGGCTGGCGGGCAGGAAAACATGTCGATGTCGACCCATGCCGCCGCGCTGCGGCAGGGCCAGAAAATGGGCGATATGAAATATATCGACACCATGATCCGTGACGGGCTGTGGGACGCGTTCAACGACTATCACATGGGCCAGACCGCAGAAAACGTCGCCGAAAAGTGGCAGATCAGCCGCGAGATGCAGGATGAGTTTGCCGTCGCCAGCCAGAACAAGGCCGAGGCCGCACAGAAGGCCGGCAGGTTCACCGACGAAATCATCCCCTTCACGATCAAGACCCGCAAGGGCGATATCACGGTCGATGCCGATGAATATATCCGCCACGGTGCCACGATGGAAGCCATGGCCAAACTGCGCCCGGCCTTCGCCAAGGATGGCTCGGTCACCGCGGCCAATGCCAGCGGCCTGAATGACGGCGCGGCGGGTGCGCTGCTGATGTCCGCCGATGAGGCCGAAAAACGCGGCATCAACCCGCTGGCGCGGATCGCATCTTACGCCACGGCCGGTCTGGACCCGTCGATCATGGGCGTGGGGCCGATCTATGCCAGCCGCAAAGCGCTGGAAAAAGCCGGCTGGAGCGTTGATGATCTCGACCTGGTGGAAGCCAACGAGGCCTTCGCCGCCCAGGCCTGCGCCGTGAACAAGGAAATGGGTTGGGATCCGGCGATCGTGAACGTCAATGGCGGCGCGATTGCCATCGGCCACCCGATCGGTGCCTCGGGGGCCCGCGTGCTGAACACGCTGCTGTTTGAAATGCAGCGCCGCGACGCGAAAAAGGGCCTCGCCACGCTCTGCATCGGCGGCGGTATGGGTGTTGCGCTTTGCGTCGAACGTCCTTGAATTGAAACGAACGGCGGGGGTGACCTCCGCCCGACACCCATCCTGAAGGAGAAAACCCATGGCACGAGTTGCACTCGTCACTGGTGGCACCCGCGGAATCGGCGAAGCCATCTCGAAAAAACTGAAGGCAGAAGGCTATGATGTTGCCGCCACCTATGCCGGCAATGACGAGGCGGCGGCGAAATTCACTGCCGAAACCGGCATCAAGACCTATAAGTGGAATGTCGCAGATTATGACGCCTCTGCCGCGGGTATCGCGCAGGTCGAGGCCGATCTTGGCCCCATCGACGTGGTTGTCGCCAATGCCGGCATTACCCGCGACGCGCCGTTTCACAAGATGAAGCCCGAACAGTGGAACGAAGTGATTGCCACCAACCTGACCGGCGTATTCAATACCGTTCACCCGGTCTGGCCCGGTATGCGCGAACGCAAATTTGGTCGCGTTATCGTGATATCCTCGATCAACGGGCAGAAGGGCCAGTTTGCTCAGGTCAATTACGCCGCGACCAAGGCTGGCGATCTGGGTATCGTGAAATCGCTGGCTCAGGAAGGCGCGCGCGCGGGCATCACCGCCAACGCCGTTTGCCCGGGCTATATCGCCACTGAAATGGTGATGGCGGTGCCTGAAAAGGTGCGCGAAAGCATCATCGGGCAGATTCCGGCAGGCCGCCTGGGCGAACCGGAAGAGATTGCGCGCTGCGTGGCATTCCTTGCCTCCGATGATGCGGGCTTTATCAATGGCTCGACCATTTCCGCCAATGGTGCCCAGTTCTTCGTCTGATCGCGGCCCCATTCATGTTCCTGTTCGGCCGGGCAGCCCTGTTGCCCGGCCGTTTTGCGTTTGTGGACCGGCGCACACATGTCAGAACAGCCCGCCAACACCGCGCCCCCGCGCAGCAAGGGCATCCCGAGGCGTTCCGGATTTTGCCTGAAACATGAGGCATCGCCCATGCGCATTATCCGCGCGGGCGGGGATCTGCTGGAATGGGAATGGGGGATGGGGGATGGAACCGACCCGGGAATTCGACCTCGAACGCGCGGCTCCAATCATTGTCGCGGCGGCGGATATGGCCCCGTGAGGGCCGATCCGCGCCGCGGTCCTTTCACGTCTGCCTAGCTGTCCAGCCGGGAAATTTCTTCCTTGAGGCGGAGCTTCTGTTTTTTCAGTTCCTGGATGGCGATGTCATCGGTGCCAAGGCTTCGTTGGGCCTCTTCGACCTGTTTTGAGAGGGTCTCATGTTTTTTCTTCAGTTCGTGAAGATGAGCGCCTACGGTCATTCAGTTTCTCCTCTCGTAATGTGAACCTGATGTGACAAGCGAAGCACAGGACGGCGTGCGTGTCACGCCAAAGCTGAACAAAACTGTCTGGCATTCGCGGGGTTCCGCCGATCAGCTCCAGGGGATCGCGGCCGCATCGCGCAGAACCGCGCGGGTAAATGCTGTAAAATCATCACCATCGGCCACATGCGCGGGCCCATCATGCAAGATCATAGGTGCCAGCAGGCAAAACGGCGCACGGGCCCCTTTGCGCGCCCGGATCAGGACACGAGGCGCGGCCCGGCCCTTGCGCGGGGCCAACGGGCGCAGGGCGATGGCCCCGAAATCCGGCGCAAGGGCGGCCAGCAGATCGGGCACCCGGTCGGTGGCATGGATCATCGTCAACCAGCCTTTGGGTTTCAGCCTGCGGGCGGCGGTGTCGGTCCAGCGCGCCAGCGGGGTTTCTTCGCGCAGGGCGCTTTCGCGGCCCGCGTCGCGCGCAGGCGTGCCGCCGCCCGGGCGATAATAGGGTGGGTTGGCGATGACATGGTCGAAACTTTGCCGGCGCAATGGCGCGGGCAGATCGGTCAGATCGGCGGTGAAAACATCCATTGCAGGGCCTGCATTGCGGCGGGCCAGATCTGCGTAATCGGCCTGTCTTTCGACCCCGCTCAGCACCACCCCCGGCACCCGCGCGGCCAGACACAGCGATGCCACGCCGACACCGCAGCCAAGTTCCAGCACCGTATCGCCAGCCTGTGCATCGACCGCCGCGCCCAGCAAAACAGGATCGGTCGCCGCGCGATAACCGGAAACCGGCTGCCAGACCGCGACCCGCCCGCCCAGAAAAACATCGCGCGTCAGATCGGCATCGGCAAAGCCCACTCAGTCACGTCCCAAGGGAATGTCATTGTCCAGCAGGGTGCGTTCTGCGGCGGCATAATCACCCGAGCGCACCATCATCCGGCGCGGCAGGACCCCGATTGATCCTTCCAGCACGCTCATATGGACGTCCATCACGAACACCTCTATATCCTCGCCCGACAGCAGTGCCGAAGCAAAAGCGATGATGGTCGGGTCGGTGCTGCGCAAAAGCTCTTCCATAGCAAGGGCACATAGGCATGACGCGCCCGTTTGTCGAGAGAAGGATAACCGCCAAGATGAGTCTGGCCGAAACCGCCGCAAAACCGCATGACCGGCTGAAGGATTTTCTGGCCGAGGATATGGAGGCCGTGAACCGGCTGATTCGTATTCGGATGGCCTCGCAACATGCGCCGCGTATCCCTGAGGTGACAGCCCATCTGGTCGAGGCCGGAGGCAAGCGCATTCGCCCGTTGATGACGCTGGCGGCGGCGCGGATATGCGGATATTCCGGCGAGGACCATCAGAAACTGGCCGCAACGGTTGAATTCATCCACACCGCCACGCTGCTGCATGATGATGTGGTCGATGAAAGCGGTCAGCGCCGGGGGCGGCCCACGGCCAACCTGCTCTGGGACAATAAATCCAGCGTGCTGGTCGGCGATTACCTGTTCGCGCGCTCGTTTCAGTTGATGGTCGAAACCGGGTCGCTGCGGGTTCTGGACATCCTGGCCAATGCGGCGGCCACGATTGCCGAAGGCGAAGTGTTGCAACTGACAGCGGCGCAGAATCTGGCCACGACAGAAGATATCTATGCCCAGGTTATCCGCGGCAAGACGGCGGCGCTGTTTGAGGCCGCGACGAAAGTGGGCGGTGTGATTGCGGGTGCCGATGAGGCCCATGTCAGCGCGCTGGCGCGGTTCGGCGATGCGCTTGGCATGAGTTTCCAGATTGTCGATGATCTGCTGGATTACGGCGGCATCTCGGGCGCGATGGGCAAGAACACCGGTGATGATTTCCGTGAACGCAAGCTGACGCTGCCGGTGATCAAGGCGGTGGCGCGCGCCGATGCGGATGAACGTGCCTTCTGGGTCCGGGTGATTGAAAAAGGCGACCAGCGCGATGGGGATCTGGAGGAGGCGCTGCATCTGATGCGGGCGCATGGCACGCTGGAAGAAACCCGGGGTCAGGCATTGCGCCATGCGGCTGAGGCAAAAGCGGTTCTGGCCCGTCTGCCCGATCACCCGCTGCAGGGCATGCTGGCGGATCTGGCCGATTTCGTGGTCGAACGGATCAGCTGAGAATTTCGGTGGCCCTGACCCACCAGTCGGGGTTCGCGGCCTGAATGCGCGCCGCCGCAAGATCGGCATCCGCGGCGGTTTCAAGCAATCCGAAACAGGTGGCCCCCGACCCGCTCATCCGGGCCAGCGCCACGCCTTCGTGGCGCAGCGCATCGAGACAGGCCCCGATCTGCGGTGCCAATGCCAGGGCAGGCGGCTCCAGATCGTTGCGCTGGCGCTTCAGCCAGGCGATGAAGCTGTCGAAACCCTGCCAGATCGGGGTGTCCAACGGCGGATTGTCCTTTTGTTCCAACCCGGCAAAGACAGACCCCGTCGGCACGGATAGGCGCGGGTTGATCAGCACCGCATGAAGCGTTGGCAGGGGTGGCGGATCAGACAGGACCCCACCAATGCCTGCCATGAATTGTGGCTTGGCAGAGAGGCAGACCGGAACATCGGCCCCGAGGCCCAGAATGGCCGTCTGGTCGGGCAGATCGCGGCCCAAGAGACGGGCCAGACCGCGCAATGTTGCCGCCGCATCCGCCGAACCGCCGCCGATGCCCGCCGCATGGGGCAGGTGTTTCTCCAATGTGATATTCGCAGGGGCATCGCCAAAGAGTGCCGCAGCCTTGAGGGCCAGATTGTCGCCCCCGGTCGGCACCCCTGCCGCCAGCGGGCCGGTAATCGACAGCCCAAATGTATCGGCAGGTTCAAACCGCAGCTCATCACCCACACCCGCAAACACCACCAGCGATTGCAACAGGTGATAGCCATCCGCGCGCTGGCCCGTCACATGCAGCGCCAGATTGATCTTGGCGGGTGCGAATTCCGTGATCACTGCGGGTTGTTCTCGGCCTCGTCTGCCAGCACCGCGTCGAGGCCCAGTTCCAGCTTGCGCCGAATGCGATCCGCATCAACCGGTTCGGGGCCGAAGGACAGCGCGCGGCTCCATTGAAATTCGGCCTCGCGGGTGCGCCCGACCATCCAATAGACATCGCCCAGATGGTCATTGATGATGGGATCGTTCGGTTCAAGCTCCACCGCGCGTTCCATCGGTGCCACGGCCTCCTCGTATTGGCCAAGGCGATACAGCACCCACCCAAGTGAATCGACGATATAGCCGCTCCTGGGCCGCACCGCGACGGCGCGTTCGATCATTCCCAGCGCCTCATCCAGATTGCGGCGCTGTTCAACCAGCGAATAGCCCAGATAATTCAACACCTGCGGCTGGTCGGGTCGCAGCAGCAGCGCCTGGCGGAAATCGGCTTCGGCTTCGATCCAGTTACCCAGCTTGTCATTGCTGATGCCGCGTGCGTAGAACAGAAACCAGCTGCGTTCATGGGTCTGATCAACCAGGGCCAGCGCGTCGGTATAGGCCGCCACGGCCCCCTCGTAGTTTTCCAGCCGACGTTGCGCATCGCCAAGCGCTGTATGAACCGCGGAAATCAACGGGTAGTCCCGCACCAGCGCGTTCAATACCTCGACCGCGGCATCGGTGCGCTCCATCTGGAACAGCGCCTCGGACCGGCCCAGTTCGGCATCGACAAAAAGCGCGTTTTCGCGCGGGATCTGGCGGTAGGTTTCCTCGGCCATGACAAATTGATCGGCATCCGACAGGATATCAGCGGCAAGCAATTGCGCATGGACATGACCGGGGTCGATCACATAGGCGGCGCGGGCATAGATCAGCGGCAGTGTGGTGCCCGCCTCGGTGCCCAGGGCGCGGGCCAGGGTGAACAGAACTTCGGCCATGCCCTGTTGCGGCGTGGTGATGAAATCATAGGGCCGTGCCGGGTTGGCGGCGATATCATCGCGCAGCTCGCGCAGGCCCTGATCACCGTTTTGATCCAGTGCCGCGTCCAAAAGCGCCAGCGCATCTGCCTGCCGGTCGAGCTGCACCAGGATCTGGGCATGGGCGCGAATGCCCCGGGTGCTGATTTGAAGCCGGCCATAGACCTCGCCCGAGAAGATCGCATTGGCACCGTCGAAATCCCCGACCGAGGCGCGCGCCAGCGCCAATTGGTAGGGCACCAGCCCTGCGACGGGGCTGTTGCTTGCGATGATCGCCTCGAATGTCTCGCTGGCCCGGCGCATATCGCCTTCGGCAAGGAACAGCCAGCCCTGGATCATCGGATCGACCAGCGGGCCCGCGCCGCGATTTTCGGTTGCGGCCCGGGCGGTGCCGGCCAGATCGCCGCGCCGGATGCGGTCAACCTGCAAGATCAGGTCCGCAAATTCGCGGCCTTCAATGTCGTCGGGCAGATCGGCGGCCAGTTCGGTGGCGCGGTCCCAATCACCGATAGCCGCCAGCGCCAGCATGGCATCGCCGCGCAGGGCGTGGTTTTCGGGATCGGTTTGCAGAACCTCAAGGAAATAGCGCGCGGCGGTCCGATGATCCCCGGCCAATGCCGCTTGCCGCGCGGCCAGATACGCCCCGGAATTATTCAGTTGCAGGGGCACGCTGATCTGCGCGACGGCCTGAGTGCTGAAGGCCAGGCCCGCGATCAGGGCCAGGCGGGAAAGAATGGGCATCTGTATCTCCTGCTCAATACCGTTCAAGACTAGGGTCGCATCGGGCCGGGCGCAATGCGGCCGAGGTTCTCCATGGGCGATTTCTGCCGTGCTGATAAGGATGTGAACGCGCGGCACCCGCCTGAACAGGAAAAGGCGACCCAAAGAACCGCCTCATTGGTTACATATTGGGATAGTTCGGCCCATCACCGCCCTGAGGCGTCACCCAGGTGATGTTCTGGCTCGGATCCTTGATATCGCAGGTTTTGCAATGCACGCAGTTCTGGAAATTGATCACAAAGGCATTGTCGATCACCTCATAGACCCCGGCCGGGCAATAGCGCTGCGCCGGTTCGGCGTATTTCGGCAGGTTCACGTCGATCGGCACGCCAGGATCGGTCAGGTGCAGATGCGCGGGCTGGCTTTCCTCGTGATTGGTCATCGAGAAACTGACATTGGTCAGCCGGTCAAAGCTGATCTTGCCATCGGGGCGCGGGTAGTCGATCGGCTGGTGCTTGGCAGCCTCCTCGGTGGCTTCGGCATCGGTTTTGCCATGTTTCAGCGTGCCAAAGAGTGACAGACCCAAAAGGCTGTTGGTCCACATGTCGAACCCGCCGAAGATCAACGAGGCGGACAGCCCCCATTTCGACCACATCGGTTTGACGTTGCGCACCTTTTTCAGATCCTTGCCGATGGGCCCCTGGCGCACCGCGTCCTCATAGCCGGTCAACTCATCCGATGACCGCCCGGCGCGGATCGCTTCAAACGCGGCTTCGGCCGCCGCCTTGCCCGACAGCATCGCGTTGTGGTTGCCCTTGATGCGCGGCACGTTGACCATGCCCACCGAACAGCCAAGCAACGCGCCGCCGGGAAAGACCATCTTGGGCATCGATTGATATCCGCCCTCGGAAATTGCCCGCGCGCCGTAGGCCACGCGTTTGCCGCCCTCCAGCAGCTCGGCCACCATCGGGTGATGCTTGAAGCGCTGGAACTCCATATAGGGGTAAACATATGGGTTCTTGTAGTTCAGGTGCACCACAAGGCCAAGAAAGACCTGATTGTTATCAGCGTGATAGATGAATGATCCACCGCCCGCGTTCTTGCCCAGAGGCCAGCCCATGGTGTGGGTGACGCGCCCTTCGCGGTGCTTGTCCGGGTCGATCTCCCAGATTTCCTTCATGCCCAGGCCGAATTTCTGCGGCTCATGTCCGGCGGACAGGTCGTATTTGGCGATGATCTCTTTCGCCAGCGAGCCGCGCACGCCCTCTGAGATGAAGACATATTTGCCATGCAGTTCCATGCCCGGTTCATAGGCATCCGAAGGCGTGCCATCGGCGTTTTTGCCAAATTCGCCGGCAACGACACCCTTCACTTCGCCATTGTCGCCATAGACCAGCTCGGAACAGGCCATGCCGGGGAAGATCTCGACGCCCATTTCCTCGGCCTGTTCGGCCATCCAGCGGCAGACATTGCCCATTGAGACGATGTAATTGCCATGGTTGGACATCAGCGGCGGCATCGGAAAATTGGGGATCCTGATCTTGCCCGCCGGGCCGAGCATGTAAAACTGATCCTGTTTGACCTTCACCGTGATCGGCGCGCCACATTCGCGCCAGTCGGGCATCAGCGCATCCAGACCCGAGGGGTCCAGCACCGCGCCCGACAGGATATGCGCGCCAACCTCGGACCCTTTTTCAAGAACCACCACAGTCAGATCGGAATCGAGCTGTTTCAGCCGGATCGCGGCGCTGAGCCCGGCCGGGCCGGCCCCGACGATGACAACATCATAGTCCATCGATTCGCGTGTCGCTTCGGTCATCCTGCGTTCCCTCCGGCTCGATGCGCGCCTGGCGCTCGTGTATCGCTGAAAAAATCGGTTCGGGCAGGCCTAGCGCGCCGCGCAAGACAGGTCAATCACGACGCAACATCACATGGGCCAAATGGCCAGATGGGCGAATTATCTTTCGCGGCACCCCACCCTGGGAACGGATCCCGCCCGCAGAGGTGATTGAATTTCGCCCGCCGATCCGCCACACCGGCGCAGGAACATCTCGCGGAGCCTCGACATGGATCATTTTCTTTATCGTGACGGCATGTTGCATGCCGAAGATGTGCCGCTGGCCGAGATTGCGGCCGATGTCGGCACGCCGTTCTATGTCTATTCCACCGCCACGCTGGAGCGGCATTACTTTTTGTTCAAGCAAGCGCTGGACGGGTTGGAAAATACCGTCTGCTACGCGATGAAAGCCAATTCCAATCAGGCGATTCTGAAAGTGCTGACCAATCTGGGGGCCGGCATGGATGTGGTTTCGGGCGGCGAATATGCCCGTGCGATTGCCGCCGGCTGCCCCGGCGAGCGCATCGTTTTTTCAGGTATCGGCAAGACCCGCACCGAGATGGAGATGGCGCTGGCGGGCGGTGTGCGCCAGTTCAATATCGAAAGCGAACCCGAGATGGTGATGCTGTCGCAGGTCGCGACCGCCATGGGCAGGATCGCGCCGATCACGATCCGGATAAACCCCGATGTCGATGCCCGCACGCATGAAAAGATCGCCACCGGAAAATCCGAGAACAAATTCGGCATCCCGATCGCCCGCGCGGTCGAGGTCTATGCCAAGGCCGCCGATCTGCCGGGGCTGAAGGTTGTCGGCATCGACGTTCATATCGGCAGCCAGCTGGTTGATCTGAAGCCGTTCGAACAGGCCTATCTGAAAGTCGCCGAACTGACCCGCACCCTGCGCGCCGAAGGCCATGATATCCGGCGTCTGGATCTGGGCGGGGGTCTGGGCATTCCCTATGCGCGGTCAAATTCCGCGCCGCCGCTTCCCATCGAATACGGGGCGCTGATCAAGAAATGCGTCGGTGATCTGGGGGTCGAGGTCGAGATTGAACCGGGCCGCCTGATCGCGGGCAATGCCGGGCTGCTGGTCTCGCGGGTGATTTATGTCAAACAGGGCGAGGGCCGCGATTTCCTGATCGTTGATGCGGCGATGAACGATCTCATCCGGCCCTCGATGTATGGGGCCTATCACGATATTGATCCGGTGGTGGAACCGGCTCCGGGGGTCGAACGCCAGCCCTTTGATATTGTCGGCCCGGTCTGCGAAAGCGGCGATACATTTGCCAAAGCGCGCCATATGCCGCCGATGCAGGCGCGCGATCTGGTGGCCTTTCGGTCTGCCGGGGCCTATGGTGCGGTGATGTCGTCGGAATATAACACCCGCCCGCTGATCCCTGAGGTTCTGGTCAAGGGTGATCACTTCGCCGTCATCCGGGCCCGTCCGACATTTGACGAGATCATAAACCGCGATATCGTGCCAGAGTGGCTTTAGCCGCACCGCAATAGCGAAGGGTCGCATGACCGAACAGATATCCCCCAAAACGGCCGCATTGGCCGATCTGGCCTGGCCCCTGCGCCTGACCCGGTTGGGCATGATGGCAGAACGGTTCGTGCGCGCCTTCTGGCCGGTCTGGACGATCCTGTTGGCCGTGTTTGCGGGCTTTGCGTTTGGCCTGGCCGAGATTCTGGCCCCGCGCGCCGTCTGGGCGGTGATCATTGTCACCCTGCTGGCCCAGATCTGGGCGCTTGTCTCAGGCGTCAAACGGTTCCGCATGCCGACCCGGACCGAGGCGCTGCACCGGTTGGACAGCACATTGCCGGGACGCCCGATTTCGGCCCTGATCGACCATCCGGCGATCGGCGCGCATGACCCCGGTGCCCTGAGCGTCTGGCAGGTGCATCTGGCCCGCATGGCGGCCCGCACAGCCGCCGCCCGCGCACCGCTGCCCGATCTGCGGGTGACCGACCGCGACCCTTTCGGGCTGCGCTTTCTGGTGGTCACCGGCTTTGCCATGGCGCTGCTGTTTGGCACAATCTGGAAAGTGACCGAAGTGGGCGATGCCCTGGCCGGGGTGCAGCAGACAGCTTCGGGCGGTCCCAGTTGGGAAGGCTGGGTCGAGCCGCCGCTTTATACCGGGATGCCGTCGCTTTACCTCAATGATATTCTGGCCGAGACGTTTGAGGCCCCGGCAGGGTCGCGCATTACCCTGCGCATGTATGGTGAGCCGGGTGACATCGCGGTTACCCAATCTCTGGAAACCGAAACCACCCCGCGTGATCCGGCGCAGTTGTCGCAACAATTCACCCTGCGCCAGACCGGTGATCTGACCATCACAGGGGCCAATGACCGCAGTTGGCGCATTACCATGCTGCAGGATCAGTCGCCCAATGTGGTGCTGGCCGAGCCGCTGTCAGGTGTGCCGCCGGGGTCGGTGCAGATAACCTATGCGGCGCAGGATGATTACGGTATCGCCGGCGGTCGGGTGCTGATTGCCCTGAACCCGGATCGGGCCGACCGGCGCTATGGCCTGAGCGTGGACCCCGAACGCCGCGAACCGCTGTCGCTGGATCTGCCTTTGCCATTCTCGGGCAGCCGCGCGGATTTCTCGGAAATTCTGGTCGAGGATCTGTCGCAACACCCCTTTGCCAACCT
Organism: Alterinioella sp.; assembly: GCF_058343375.1. NCBI lineage: Bacteria > Pseudomonadati > Pseudomonadota > Alphaproteobacteria > Rhodobacterales > Paracoccaceae > Alterinioella > Alterinioella sp. Next base: position 37,958 of record NZ_JBTUJH010000001.1, on the reverse strand, counting down.
GCCGGTGCGCCTGACCCTGACGGTTGTGGATGACGCAGGCCAGATCGGCGAAACCGTGGTCGAGATTGATCGCCTGCCGGGGCGTCGGTTTTTCGATCCGCTGGCCAATGCCCTGGTTGAGATGCGCCGCGATCTGCTTTGGTCGCGCGAAAATGCCACCCGGGTGGCGCAGCTTTTGCGCGCCATCAGCTATCGGGCCGAGGACCTGTTTGAGGATGAAACCGCCTATCTGATGGTGCGCAGCGCGATCCGGCGGTTGGAAAGCGCGGCGGATGACGTGTCGCTGGAAACCCGCGATCAGGTGGCCGAGATCCTGTGGAACGCAGCACTTGTGATCGAGGAAGGCGATATCGCCGATGCGATTGCCCGCCTGCGCCGGGCGCAGGACCGGCTGGAAGAGGCCATGCGCCAGGGGGCCAGTGACGAAGAGATTGCGCAGCTCATGCAGGAATTGCGTGAGGCGATGGATGACTACATGCAGGAATTGGCCGATAATGCCGAGCCGCGCGGCACCGACGAACCCGACCGATCCGGCGAGACGATGAATATCAGCCGCGCCGATCTGGAAGAGATGATGCGCCGGATCGAGGAATTGATGCAGCAGGGCCGCATGGCCGAAGCGCAGGAGATGCTGGATGCGCTGCGTCAGATGATGGAAAACATGCAGATGACGCAGGGCGGAAACGATCCCAATGGCCCGCGCAGCCCTGGCCAGGAGGCGATGGAAGGCCTGCAGAACACCCTGCGCGATCAGCAGGGGCTGGCAGACGAATCCTTCAGAGATTTGCAGGAACGGTTCAACCCGAACGCGCCTGCCCCGAATGGGCAGACCCCCGAAGGCAACCAGCAGGGCAATGCCCAGGGCGGTGAAAACGATCAGGGCAGTCTTGCGGAACGTCAGCGTGCGCTGCGTGAACAGCTGCGCGAACAGGCCCAGAACCTGCCCGGTCGCGGCACCGAAGGCGGCGAAGAGGCTTTGCGGCGTCTGGAAGAAGCCGGCCGCGCCATGCGCGATGCAATCAATGAACTTGAACGCGGCGACCTGGCCGAGGCGCTCGACAGCCAGTCGGAGGCGATGGAAGCGCTGCGCGAAGGCATGGAGGAACTGGGCACCGCTTTGGCCGAAGCCAATCAGGGCGAGGATCAGGGCCAGGGCCAGGCCGAGGGCAATATGCAGGGCGAACGCCCGTTGCAGGATCCGCTCGGGCGGCAGGCCGGAAATTCCGGCTCGCTCGGCTCGGATCAAAGCTTCGAGGAACGCGAGGAGGCCTTCCGCCGGGCCCGCGAATTGCTGGATGAGCTGCGCCGCAGATCTGCAGATCAAAGCCGGCCCGATATCGAACTGGATTATCTGCGCCGCCTGCTGGACCGGTTCGCGACCGGCCCCCGTTAGACGGTTTCGGTATCAGTGCGGCGGGTGCCCTGCGACCCGGGATCAGCCCTTATAATCGTTCGCCAGTGGAGCTGCTCAGCCGTTCGGCCAATCCCTGCACCAGATCATCCAGCCAGAACCGGAAGGTATCGACCTGACCCACATAGGTTTCCAGCATCGATCCCGCCTGTGGGACGGCCTCGGAAATCTCGGGCGCAAAAATATAGGCCGCGACCGCGAGGGCGCCCAATACAACAATCACGATGAACCCAAGCCGAAACCCCCGCCTGCGGCGCGGGATCGCCTCGATCGTGTCAATGTCCGAACTGTCCATCTCACGCGCATTGCGGTCGGTGGTGGCGCGCAGAGTCGAATTGATCTCTTCGATATCGGGCAAAAGATCGCGCCCGGACGGGGGTGCGGCCGCCGCTGTGCCAATCGCCGTCGCGGCCCTGAGCGCGGCCAGCGTTTCGGTATCCGCCTCGTCTTTACCTGCCTCTGGCTCGGGGGCGCGGCCATCCGTGGCGGGGTCGTGCAACGCCATTTCCTCCTGCGCCTCGATGCCGCCCGCGACACCGCCACGGCGCAGGGTCTCTTCGCGCTCGCGTTCTTCGCGCAACAGGTCACGGATGGCCGGATCGAGATCGCGGCGCACCGGTCCTTTGCCGGAAAGCTCCGCGCTGGTGGGTTCGGCGCGGGCTTCCTCGGATCTGTCGCTTTGCGGCACCTCGATTCGGGCCCGGTTGCCGGGCTGAAACCAGGTTGTCGCGCAGTTGGAACATTGCACATCCCGGCCTTCGGGCGGAACCAGGCTGTCATCCACCTCATAGCGGGCGCTGCAATTGGGACATGTCAGGCGCATCGAAAAAACCCCGTTTGACCGCAGGATGCGCGGCCGCTCTACCTCTTGTTTGCGAGAACAGTAGCAATCGGCCCGCCGCTTTCCAAGCCATTGCTTGGGGCAGCGATTGCAAGACCGGACAGACTGAGGCATGACAGTGCCAGTATCGCGGGATAGGGGCAGCGTGTGATTGATCTGGCCGAGGTTGCCTATGGATATGGCAGCACCACTTTATTGTCGGATATGAGCCTGCGGCTGATGCCGGGGTCATTCCATTTTCTGACCGGGCCTTCGGGGTCGGGCAAAACCACCTTTCTGAAGCTTTGCTACGCCGATCTGACGGCCAGCGCGGGGCAGGTTTCGCTGTTTGGGCAGGATACTGCCACCATGACCCGCGACCAGATCGCCGAGGCCCGCCAGCGGATGGGTGTCGTGCATCAGGATTGCGAGTTTCTGGACCATCTGCCCCTGTCCGAAAACATCGCCCTGCCGCTGACTGTCACCGACCGCGCCGGACCGGCCGAAGCGGGCAATCTCGAGGAACTGATGGGCTGGGTCGGTTTGTCGGACCGCCGCGATGCATTGCCGCCGGAATTGTCGGGCGGCGAACGCCAGCGCGCGGCCCTCGCGCGCGCCGTGATCACCGACCCCGAGATTCTTCTGGCCGATGAACCCACCGGCAATGTCGATTGGGAGATGTCGCTGCGGCTGCTGCAATTGCTGGTCGAGCTGAACCGCATGGGCAAGACCATCCTTGTCGCCACGCATGATCTGGCGCTGATCCGGGCGGCCAAGGCGCAGGTATCGGCGCGTGTCTTGCGCATCGCCAAGGGGCAGTTGCAACTGGCGGGGGCGGATCTATGAGCTTTCTGACCCGAATTTCGGATCTGGCGCAGGGCGATGCGCAGGCCGATCGTGTGGTGCCCAAACGCGGCCATTCCGTTCGTCTGACGCTGTTCACCTCGGCCGCCATGGCCTTTCTTGCGGTCTTTGCGCTGGCGCTGTCGCTGGCGGCCGGGCGCCTTGCGGATCGCTGGTCCGAGGCATTGGCGCGTTCCTCCACCATCCGCATCTCGGCCCCGCTGTCGGAAATGGAGGCACAGACATGGGTGGCTCTGGGCGTGTTGGAACAGACCCCCGGCGTCGCCTCGGCCCGCGCCTTGACCGACGAGGAACAGCGCGCCCTGCTGGAACCCTGGTTTGGCCCCGACCTGCCGCTTGAGGATCTGCCGATCCCGCGATTGGTGGAAGTGATCGAAACGGCAGAAGGCTATGACGCAGAAGGCTTGCGCCAGCGTCTTGCGGCAGAAGCCCCCGGCGCGGTGTTGGTTGACCACGCCAGATGGCGCCGCCCGCTGGTGCGCGCGGCGGGGCGGTTGCGTGTTCTTGGCTGGGTCTCGCTGGCTCTGATCCTGGCCTCGACGGCGGCGATGATCACGCTGGCGGCGCAATCGGCGCTGGCCTCCAATGTCCGGGTGATCCGTGTCCTGCGGCTGGTCGGCGCGCGCGATGTCTATATCGCCCGCGCCTTTGTGCGCCGCTTTACGATGCGCGCATTGTCGGGGGCGGCGATGGGGGCTGCGGCCGGGATGATCGCCATTGCATTCCTGCCGAGCGCCTCGGACGAAGGCGGGTTTCTGACCGGTCTCGGCTTTGCCGGATGGCACTGGCTCTGGCCGCTGACCGTGCCGTTTCTGGCCGCGTTCATCGCCTTCTGGGCCACCCGGGCCGCTGCGTTTCGCACCTTGAGGACGCTGCCATGATCCAGTGGGTCCGTTCGTTGCTGTTCATCGGCCAGATGTATCTGATGATGGGGTTGATGGGGCTGTTTTTCCTGCCTTGGGCCATTGCCGACCGGCGCGGGGCCTTTGCGGGCGTGCACAGCTATTGCCGGTGGGTGCGCTGGACGGCGGGCTGGATGGTTGGCCTGAAGTCGGAAATCCGGGGCGAGGTGCCGACCGGCAATGTGCTGATTGCCGCAAAACATCAAAGCTTTTTTGACATCATCATGATTGTATCGGTGGTGCCGCGACCGAAATTCATCATGAAGGCCTCGCTGAAATGGGCCCCGGTTCTGGGCTATTATGCCATGCGCATCGGCTGTGTGGCGGTTGACAGGGGCAAGCGGGCGCAGGCGATCAGGCAGATGGTCGAAGGCGTCGCCGCGGGCACCCAGGAACCCGGCCAGCTGATCATCTATCCGCAAGGCACCCGCGTCGCCCCCGGCGTGACGCGGGCCTACAAGATCGGGACCGGCGTGCTTTATGAACAGACCGGCGAACCTTGCGTTCCGGCCGCCACCAATGTCGGCGTGTTCTGGCCGCGCCATGGCATCCGGCGTGATCCGGGAATGGCAGTGGTGGAATTTCTGCCGGTGATTGAACCGGGGCGACCGACAAAAGCGTTCATGGCCGATCTGGAGGCGGCGATCGAAGCGGCCTCGAACCGGTTGATGGCCGAGGCCGGGTTCAGCGTGGAGTAGACGGTGAAATTCATTGACACTATCGCAGCATTGGAGGCGCTTTATGGCGCGCCCGTGCCGGCCTCGCTGACCAAGGTGACACCGGTTCTGACGCCACTATACCGGGCCTGGATTTCCGCCGCGCGGTTTTGCGTGCTCAGCACTGTTGGCCCCGAAGGCACCGATGGCAGCCCGCGTGGCGATGATGGCCCGGTGGTTCGGATCGTCGATGACCGCACGCTTTGGCTGCCTGACTGGCGCGGCAATAACCGCATCGACACGCTGCGCAATATCGTGCGCGATGGCCGCATCGCGGTGATGTTCATGGTCCCGGGCAGCAATAATGTGGTGCGGGTGAACGGGCAGGCGCGGCTGAGCGCCGATGCCGGTGCCACCGGCCAGTTTGAGCAGCGCGGCAAACACCCCGGATCGGTGATCGTGATCCGCACGGATGAGGTTTATTTCCAATGCGCCAAGGCTCTGATGCGATCAGCCCTCTGGACCCGTGAAGGCGACGCCGTCGGGCTGCCAACGGCTGGTCAGTTTGTCAGGGAAATGCAGGCCGGATTCGATGCCGACAGCTATGATTCAGGCTATGCGGAACACGCCAGGGCCCGGATGTGGTAAGGCCCATGGGCCGGTCAGGCCGCCAGCCCTTTCGACCCCATATCGATGAATTTCTTGCGCCGCGCCGCGATCAGATCTGCGCCAGCCAGCCCGTCCATCTGGCCCAACAGCATCTCAAGTGCCGCGCCGACGGCGGCGATGGTCGCCGCCTTGTCGCGCTGCGCCCCACCACGCGGTTCCTCGATGATGTGATCGACCACGCCCAGTTTCGCCAGATCCTGGGCCGTCAGGCGAAGGGCTTCGGCGGCTTCGCGCATCTTGGCCCCGTCTTTCCAGAGGATCGAGGCGCAGCCTTCGGGGCTGATCACGGAATAGATGGAATGCTCCAACATGGCGAGCTTGTCTGCCGTGGCAAAGGCCACCGCGCCGCCCGACCCACCTTCGCCGATCACCACTGAAACCAGCGGCACACCGATCTGCAGGCATTTCTCGGTGGCGCGCGCAATCGCCTCGGACTGGCCGCGTTCCTCGGCCCCTTTGCCGGGATAGGCACCGGGCGTGTCGACCAGCGTGATGACCGGCAGGCTGAACCGGCTGGCCAGATCCATCAGACGCACGGCCTTGCGATAGCCTTCGGGCCGGGCCATGCCGAAATTACGTTCGATCCGGGTTCTGGTATCGTGACCTTTTTCATGGCCGATAACCACCACGGGGCGGTCATTGAACCGCGCCAGCCCGCCCATGACGGCGTGGTCGTCGGCAAAATTCCGGTCCCCCGCCAGGGCTGTGTATTCGGTGAACAGGGCCTCGATATAGTCGCGGCAATGTGGCCGGTCGGGATGCCGTGCGACCTGGCATTTGCGCCAGGGTGTCAGGGTGTTGTAAATCTCGGCCAGCAGATCCGCGGCCTTTTTGTCCAGCGCCCTGGCCTCATCCTCGATATCCATCTCGGCATTGCCGCGCGCCAGCGCGCGCAGTTCCTCGGCCTTGCCCTCGATCTCGGCAAGCGGTTTTTCAAAGTCGAGATAATTGGTCATCGCATGGGGCTCCGGGCACGGGTCAGGGCCGGGCTTATATGGCTTTGCCGCGCGGCAATTGCAATGCGAATGCGCCGGTCGATCATGCCATGTTCAGCCGCCCGACTGACTCCGCCGGTATTGGTCGAATGAATGGGTGCCGGTTTCAGAGCGGCCTATCCCGCGATCAGATCGGATTGTGCCACGATGACCTCGGCCTGCTTGATCGACGCGATATCGACCAGCCGGCCCTTGTATACTGTGGCACCTTCGCCGTTTTCCTTGGCCACCTCCATCGCGGCAAGGATTTCGCGCGCCTCGGCCACGGCCGCCTCGGAGGGGGTGAAAACCTCGTTGGCCAATGCAATCTGTTTGGGATGGATGGCCCATTTGCCGACCATGCCCAAGGTGGCCGACCGGCGGGCCTGCGCGCGGTATCCCTCATCATCCGAAAAATCGCCGAAAGGCCCGTCGACCGGCAGCAAGCCATGCGTCCGGCAGGCCGCGACAATGGCGGTTTGCGCCCAATGCCAGGGGTCGCTGTAATGGCGAGTATCCCCGTGCAGCATATAGTAATTTTCCTGTGTTCCACCGATGCCGGTGGTCTGCATTCCCATCGAAGCGGCAAAATCGGCCGCGCCCAGGCTCATGGCCTGAAGCCGGGGCGAGGCGGCGGCGATGGCTTCGACATGCGCCAGCCCGGCGGCGGATTCGATGATGACCTCGAGGCTGATCCGCCTGGTGCGCCCCTTGGCCGATTCGATCGCCGTGATCAGCGCGTCTACAGCATAGACATCCTCGGCGCAGCCAACTTTCGGGATCATGATCTGATCAAGCCTGTCTGAGGATTGTTCCAGCAAGTCCACCACATCCCGATACCAGTAGGGCGTATCGAGGCTGTTGATCCGCACCGATAGGGTCTTGATTCCCCAATCATGATCAGTGATCGCCTGAATGACATTGGCGCGGGCCTGATCCTTGTCGGAGGGGGCCACGCTGTCTTCCAGATCGAGATTGATCACATCGGCAGCGCTTGCCGCCATCTTGGGGAAAAGCCGGGTGTTGGAGCCGGGGCCGAAAAGCTGGCAGCGGTTCGGGCGGGCGGGGGCGGGGGGTTGCAGACGGAAAGACATGTCGCGCGGCCTTTGAGCAAGGATATTACGTATCGGTTACCGGGATGGTTAGGATATTGCGTCGCCCCATGCAAGTGCTGCGCTGCGGCAAGATGGGCATTTCCCCAAATTCAGCTATGCATTTTGCGTGCACACCCCGTGCACAAGCTGTGCATACGCGACGCCGGACCGGGAATGGCGCGGCAACCGGGCCGAAAGGACGGGCTGACAGGGCTTGACCGGGCAGGCGACAGGCATCACGTTCCAATCTTTGCATCGTGAGGGAGATTAGTGATGAGTGTTTAACAAGAGGCACTGGAAAAACTGGCCGCGGCATAGTCCGCCGCCTGGAGCTCACAAGACCCGGCCGCCGTCGCCTCTTTCTATGCCGAGGACGGGCAGATCCAGATCAACCGGGGCGACATCCTGAAAGGGCGCGCCGCGATCACGGAAATGGCCGCCGGGTTCTACGCCGAATTTCCCGATCTGATCGTGAAATGCGACCTATGCCGCGCCGGGGGCGATCATGCGATTTTTATCTGGACGCTGGAAGGCCACCACGCCGAGACCAAACATTTCGTGCGTGTCGGCGGATGGGAGGAATGGGACCTGACCGAGGATGGCAAGGTCACGGCCTCCAAAGGCTGGTTCGATGCGGCCGAATATGACCGACAGGTGGCAGGCGGGTTCTGACCGCCAAAATTTCGGGAACCGCGCTATCGGCGGGAAGAATTTTCCAGAAAATTCTTCGGTGGCGAATTTTCTTCCAGAAGAAAATTCCAACGCTACTGCAAGTCGCCGAACGCCCGTGTCATCCGCGCCACCGCGTCTTCGACCATTTCGCGCGGCATGGCGAGATTGAAGCGCTGGAACCCTTCGCCGCCCGGGCCGAAATCGGGGCCGGGGCTGACGGCGATCCTGGCGATGTCGCGGATGCGGGCAGTGACCTCCTCATGGGTCATGCCGGTGCCCGCGAAATCCACCCAGGCCAGATAGGTCGATTGCAGCGGCAGCGACCGCAGGCCCGGTATCGCGTTGATGCCGGCATCAAACACCTGCCGATTGCCAATCAGATGCGCAATCTGTTCATCGACCCAGGCCGCGCCTTGCGGGCTGTAGGCGGCGATCACCATCTTGAGGCCCAGAATATTGGGCGAATAATCCAGCGAACTCAGCCGCCGGGCCATGGCCGCGCGCAGATCGGGGTCGGGGATGATCATGTTGCCGGTTTTCATGCCGGCGATGTTGAAGGTCTTTGAGGCCGCCGTCAGCGATATCGTGCGATGGCGCATCCCGGGGGCGGCGACATCCATCGGCACGAAATTTCCGCCCGGGTAGATGAAATCGTGATGCACTTCGTCCGAGATCAGGATGAGATCATTTTTCTCGGCAAATTCGGCCACTGCGCGCAATTCGTCGCGGGTCCAGATCCGGCCCGAGGGGTTTTGCGGCGAACACCAGATCAGCAGCTTTTCGGACCCGTCCAGGCGGCTTTGCGCATCCGCCAGGTCGATATCATAAATGTCGCCCTGGCGCGCCAGCGGCATTTCGATCGTTTCACGGCCCGCCTTGGCGATCTTGGCGGTAAATTCATGGTAGACAGGGGTGAAGATCACCACCCGGTCGCCGGGATCGGTATAGACATCGAGGCAAAGGGCGATGGCGTTGCCAAGCCCCTGTGTGGTCAGGATCCAATCGGGGTCGATCTGCCAGCCATGGCGGTTCGCCATCCACCAGATTATCGCGTCATGATAGCTGTCGAGCGGACCCTGATAGCCGAATATGCCGTGATCGGCGGCGGCCCGCACGGCCTCGATCACGCAAGGCGCGGTGGCGAAGTCGGAATCGGCTGTCCACATCGCCAGCCCGTCTGTGGGCGAGACACCGAAGAGCGCCTCCATATTGTCCCATTTGCTGCAATCCGTGCCGCGGCGGTCGATTATCTTGTTGAAATCCATGTGGGGCCCATTCCGGTGAAAGTGACGCGCGCCAAGCTATCGCTTTCCTATCCGGGTGCAAGGGGCGTTGCGAGTGCCGCGATGATGGCCTAAATCACCCCCCATGTTACGTTCGATCCTGATCCATCCCGACCCGCGCCTGAAAAAAGCGGTGCCGCCCGTGCCCGACATGTCGGATGATCTGCGCGCGTTGGCCGCTGACATGCTGGAAACCATGTATGACGCGCCGGGCATCGGTCTGGCCGCGCCGCAGGTTGGCGCGATGCTCCGGCTGATTGTGGTCGATTGCGTCAAGGAAGAAGGCGCGGCAGCGCGCCCGCTGGCGATGTTCAACCCCGAGGTTCTGGCCGTGTCGGACGAGACCAGCACCTATGATGAGGGCTGCCTGTCGATCCCGGAGGTCTATGCCGAAGTGACCCGCCCGGCCGAGGTCGAGGTTGCGTGGATGGACCCCGATGGCCGCGCGCAGCGGGAGGTGTTCACCAATCTCTGGGCCACCTGCGTGCAGCATGAGATCGACCATCTGAACGGCAAGCTTTTCATTGATTACCTCAAACCGCTGAAACGCCAGATGATCACCCGCAAGATGATCAAGCTGAAGCGGGAGCTGGCGCGGGAGTGAATGGTCGTCATGGCCCAGGGGGGGCGGGATCTGCCCCGCAAATGAGTGCACCATCCCCGATGCAGACCGCATCCGACCGGAGACAGATCATGCCCGTCAGACCCTTTGTCATGTGGCCCGACAAACGCCTGCGCCGCGCCGCCGCGCCGGTGGCTGAGGTGACGGACGCGACCCGTGCCATCTGGGCCGATATGGTCGAGACAATGGATGCGATGCCGGGCGTGGGGCTGGCCGCTCCGCAGATCGGGGTGATGCTGGCGCTGGCGGTTGTCGATGCCTCGGAGGCGCGCGGCAAGGCGGTCAAGATGGCCAATCCGGTGGTTCTGCACGCCTCGGTCGAATTTCGCTCACATGAGGAGGCCAGCCCGAACCTGCCCGGGTTCTCGGCCCTCATTGCCCGGCCCCGCGCCGTCACCGTGGCCTATCTCGATGAGACCGGACAGGCGGCCCAAAAGGATTTTGTCGGCCTCTGGGCCACCTCGGTGCAGCATCAGATCGACCATCTTGCCGGTCGCATGTATTTCGACCGCCTCAGCAAGACCCGCCGCGACATGTTGCTGAACAAGGCGCGCAAGCGGCGTTGAGGGCGGCCGATATCGGGGGCGGCCCGGCCCGCTTGCCACCCCCATGGTGCAGCTGCCACGGCTGATATAAACCCTATGGCAGAACCCAAATCACGGGAGCGTTGCGCGGTGAGACTGATCTTCATGGGAAGCCCCGAATTCTCGGTGCCGGTGCTGGATGCGCTGGTGGGGGCTGGCCATGACATTGCCGCCGTCTATTGCCAGCCGCCGCGCCCCGCCGGGCGCGGCAAGAAAGACCGGGCAACGCCGGTGCAGGCGCGGGCCGAGGCGCTTGGCCTGCCCGTGCGCCATCCCGTCACGCTGAAAACACCACAGGCCCAGGCCGAGTTTGCGGCATTGAAGGCAGAGGTCGCGGTGGTGGTGGCCTATGGTCTGATCCTGCCGCAGGCGGTGCTGGATGCGCCCGCGCGCGGCTGCCTCAATATCCATGCCAGCCTGTTGCCGCGCTGGCGCGGGGCCGCCCCAATTCATCGCGCCATCATGGCGGGCGATGCAGAGACCGGAATTTGCATCATGGCGATGGAGGCAGGGCTCGATACCGGGCCGGTGCTGCTGCGGGTCCGAACGCCGATCGGGGCGCAGGAGACGACCGCGCAACTGCATGACCGGCTGAGCGCGCTGGGCGCGGCCGCGATTGTCGATGCGCTGGCCCGATTGGACGATCTGGTGCCCGAACCGCAACCGCAAGAGGGCGTGACCTATGCCCATAAGATCGACAAGGCGGAGGCGCGGATCGACTGGAGCGCGCCCGCGCAGGTGATCGACCGCCAGATCAGGGGGCTGTCGCCCGCCCCCGGAGCCTGGACCACCCATGCCGGCAAGCGGCTGAAACTGCTGTCATCGCGTGTGGTGGCGGGGCAGGGCGCGCCGGGCATGGTTCTGGACGGGCTGACCCTTGCCTGTGGCGACGGAGCGGTGCAGGTTGATGAGGTGCAGGCCGAGGGGCGCGGGCGTCAGGATGCAGAAAGTTTTCTGCGCGGCACGCCGATCGCGCCCGGCACCATATTGGGAGGCGGTTGATGGGCTTTTTCGCGTTTTTCGGATCGCTGATGATCGGGGCCACCATCGGGGTGCTGTTCGAGCGCTGGGGCATTACCCGAAACGGCATCCTCCCATCTGTGATCATCGCGCTGGGGGCGGTGATCCTTCTGTTCATGATCCGGGTAATGTTCCGCCTCTCGTTTGGATCGCCGGGCCTGGATGCCATCATCGGGGCGGCGGCGGCGCTGGTGTTGATCCCGGTGGGGTCCTTGCGGGCCGGGCGGCGCAACCGGCGGCGGTGATCCTGCCCCGATATTCTCAGGGCCAGCGAAAGGGCATATCACCATGATGGTTCTCTATATCATTATCATCGGCGCGGCGGCGGGGTTTCTGGCCACGCGGGTCATGAAGCTGGAGGCCGACATGCTGACCACGGTCGGCATCGGCATTCTGGGGGCCATTATCGGCGGGCTGGTGCTGCGGTTGCTGATGACCGTGTTCGGCATGTTCGCGGGTTTTCTGGGGGCCTTTCTGGGCGCGGTGTTTCTGATCTGGGCCTGGCGCGCCATTCGCGGGCAGCGCTGAGCCACGCCCGGCCCGAATGCAGGTTCGACAATCAGAATGAAAACCGGATCAGCCCTTGATGATAGGCTGCAAAACCACCCGCAGACTGATAACGCCGGGATCGTCGCGGGCAAATTCGGGGGGTGCAATCGGTTTCAGCATCACAATGGCGACCGCCGCCCCATCGAGCCGCGCCAGCATGCATTCGCCGGATGGCACCATGAAATGATCCCGAAAATTGGCCGGCATCTGCCCGAAACGCTGGTGCCGCAAATATAGCATCTCTCGAAAAAACCTGACTCACTTTAACGCGGCCTGACATCAAGGATTTCAACGCGCCCGGCGATGCACCCTGTCTCAGCTATTGCGAGACGTGCATTGGTCCTCCAGTTGCCGGGCATGTTCCGGGTGGTGCCGCATGCCGCTGTGGGTGATCCACAATGGCCCGCGCCAGGCCGCCTTACGCGCCCGGCTTGAACGGGGCCATTCCGGCGCGGGCCAGTTCATCGGCGCGCTCATTCTCGGGGTGGCCGGCATGACCCTTGACCCATTCCCAGGTCACGTCATGGCGCGCCTGCGCCGCGTCGATGCGTTTCCACAGATCGACATTCTTGACAGGTTTCTTGGCGGATGTGCGCCAGTTGTTGCGTTTCCAGTTATGGATCCAGGTGGTGACGCCGTTTTTCACATAGGCGCTGTCGGTCACGATGGTCAGGGATGAAGGCCGGGTCAGGCTTTCCAATGCGGCGATTGCGGCCAGCAATTCCATCCGGTTATTGGTGGTCTCGGCCTCGCCGCCCTTCAATTCGCGGGTCTTGACGATCGTCTCGCCCGCGCGCGCGATCAGCAGCGCGCCCCACCCGCCGGGGCCGGGATTGCCCGAACAGGCCCCATCGGTATAGGCGAAAAGTTCAGGCATGTGCGGTCATCAGGATGAAAGGCTCCACATTTCCGGCCAGGCCAGGCCCCGCGCCGGTTTGAGCCGTGATATCAGAGAATCCTGCGGTGCCAAGGGCTTGGTGCAGGTCTTCCTCGGAATAATAGCTGTAGAACCGGCCGATGCTGTCGCGGGCCTCGCCCTGGCCCAGTTTGAGGCCCAGAAACAGGGCCCCGCCCGGTTTCAGCGCCCGGTGACAAGCGGCCAGATGGCGGGGGAATTCGGCGCGCGGCGCGTGCAGCAGGCTGAAGCTGGCCCAGATGCCATCATACTGGGCCTGTTCGGTCAGATCATCAAACGTGGCCAGCCGGGCGTCGACGCCCCGGGCGCGGGCGGCGGTCACGAAATCGGGCGTGGCATCAAAACCGGTGACGGTAAAACCTGCTATCTGCATGACCGCGGCCTGCACCCCCGGCCCGCAGCCAAGATCGAGGATATGGCCGCCGGGAATTACCTGCGCCAGAAACTCCGCCAGCGCGTCATCCTGAATTTTCGCGGGCTTGAGGTTCAGATAGTCCTGGGCGCGTTCGCCATAAATCCGGATGGTCTTGCTGTCGGCCATGTCAGCCCTTTCCTGCCTGCCTCCTGCAGGCAGGCTGCCGTTGCAAGCCCGGCCGGTCCGGCCCCGATGATCATCGCCTGCATGGCGTTCCCCGCTTTTCGGGGCGCAGATTGATCCGCTCCCTGCCGGGCATTTGCCGGGCCCTTACCGGGCCATTTCACGCAATATGCGCGGCACCTTGAATTCGACATTTTCCACGGCGGTTTCGATATATTCCACGGTCACGTCAAACCGTGCGCGACAGGCCTCGATAACCTCGTTCACCAGCACTTCGGGGGCCGAGGCCCCGGCGGTGAGCCCGAGCGCGCGGATCCCCTCAAGTGCGCGCCAGTCGATGTTTTCGGCGCGCTGCACCAACTGGCTATAGGCGCAGCCCGCCTTGGCCCCGACCTCGACCAACCGCCGGCTGTTGGAGGAATTTGGCGCGCCCACCACTAAAATGGCATCGGCGCGCGGCGCGATGGCCTTGACCGCCGCCTGCCGGTTGGTGGTGGCGTAGCAGATATCTTCCTTATGCGGGCCGATAATGGCGGGAAACCGGGCCTGAAGCGCGGCCACAATGGCGGCTGTGTCATCGACCGACAGGGTGGTCTGGGTGATGAAGGCCAGCTTTTCGGGATCGCGCGGGTTCAGCCGGGCGACATCTTCCTCGGTCTCGACCAGCAGCACCTCGCCTTCGGGCAATTGCCCCATCGTGCCCTCGGTTTCGGGGTGTCCGGCATGGCCGATCATCACCATCTGCAACCCGTTCGCATGGTGACGCTGCGCCTCGTTATGGACCTTGGACACCAGCGGGCAGGTGGCATCGACATAGATCATGTTGCGCGCCTCGGCGGCGGCGGGCACCGATTTGGGCACCCCGTGGGCCGAAAAGATCACCGGCCGGTCATCGGGGCAGTCGGCCAGATGTTCGACAAAGACGGCCCCCTTGGCGCGCAGGTCATCGACGACATATGTGTTATGCACGATCTCGTGACGGACATAGACCGGCGCGCCCCATTTTTCCAACGCCATCTCGACGATCTTGATGGCGCGATCGACCCCGGCGCAGAACCCGCGCGGGGCGGCCAGATAGAGGGTGAGGGGCAGTTTGGTCATCGGCGGGGCCTCGGTGTCGCGGGTCGCCCCAGAGGTAAGCCGCGGGCGCGCCGCCGTCCAGAGGCAACCGGCGGACACGCGCCTGTGATCTCCCGGATATTGCGGCTGGCCCTGTTCGGGTGCAGAGTTGAGGATTGCCGCAATCGGAAATGGACCCGAGCATGCTGATCCCGCGCCAGACAACCCCCGACCTCACCCTGCCCACCCTGGATGGCAAAGGGTTCGACCTGTCGGCAGAGACCGGCGAACGCGGCACGGTCCTGTGTTTCTATCGCGGCCTGCATTGCCCGCTTTGCGTGCGCTATCTGGGCGAGCTGGAGGCCCATGTCGCCAAATTCGCTGAACGCGGCATCGGCTGCGTGGCCGTATCTTCGGACGGGCAGGACCGCGCCCGCGCGATGGCCGAAAAGGTGGGCGGCGGCACGCTGCGTTATGCCTATGATCTGGCGCTGAATATGGCGCGTGACTGGGGGCTTTATATCTCGACCGGGCGCGGCAAGACCTCGATCGGGATCGAGGAACCGGCGCTGTTCGTGGAACCGGGGCTGTTTTTGGTGAATCCCGACCAGACCCTGTATTACATGTCGGTCCAGACTATGCCGTTTGTGCGCCCGCATATCTCGGAACTTCTGGGTGCCGTCGATTTTGCGATCGAAAACAGCTACCCTGCACGCGGCGAATATGATGGGCCGGTCTGACGGATCGAGAAAACAAGGGGGCAGGCATGGCCGAGCGGCGGGAGCATTGGCAACAGGTCTACAAGACCAAAGAACCCGGTCAGGTAAGCTGGTTTCAGGAAGATCCGACGCTGTCGGTTGATCTGATCACCGCCCATACCGGGCCCGAGGATAGTGTTATTGATGTCGGTGGCGGGGCCTCGCATCTGCCGGAGGCTTTGCTGGCGCGGGGCTATCGCAATCTGACGGTGCTGGATCTGTCGGGCGCGGCGCTGTCGCGCGCGCGCGACCGGATCGGCGGCCCGTCGGCCCATGTCACCTGGATCGAAACCGACGTGACGCTCTGGACGCCGGATCGCGCCTATGACCTGTGGCATGACCGGGCGGTGTTTCATTTCCTGACGGATGCGGCCGACCAGGTGCGGTATCTGGCGGTGATGGCCAAAGCGCTTACCCCCGGCGGGGTCGCGGTGATAATGAGTTTTGCCGAGGACGGGCCCGAAAAATGTTCCGGGCTGCCGGTGCAGCGTTACAGCCCGGCGGATCTGGCGGCGCGAATCGCGGATCTGGCCCCGGACATGTTCACGCCGATGCAGGATGGGCGCTTTACCCATGTCACGCCGGGCGGCGCTGAGCAGCGGTTCCAATACAGCCTGTTTCGCAGGGCCGGGGCCTGACTTGAACCTGCCCCGGCGCGGGGCCGGGGCAGGTATGGCGGTGGTTCGAAAGGCTCAGCTTTCTTCGATCTCATATGCCTCAGGATCCATCACGCGCGGTTCGCGTGGCGGGCGGCCAACGACATCTTTCAGCTCGTCGAGTTCGATGAAATTGTCGGCCTGACGGCGCAGGTCATCGGCAATCATCGGCGGCTGGCTGCGGATGGTGGACACCACCGAGACGCGCACGCCCTTGCGTTGCAGGGATGCGACCAGCGGGCGGAAATCGCCATCGCCCGAGAACAGCACGATATGATCGACATATGGCGCGATCTCCATCGCATCCACCGCCAGTTCGATATCCATGTTGCCCTTGACCTTGCGCCGGCCCTGGCTGTCGACGAATTCCTTGGCCGGTTTGGTGACCATGGTAAAGCCGTTATAATGCAACCAGTCGACCAGCGGTCGGATCGGCGAATAGTCGTCATTTTCCAGAAGCGCCGTGTAGTAGAACGCCCTGAGAAGCTTGCCGCGCTGCATGAATTCCTTGCGCAGAAGCTTGTAGTCAATATCGAATGCCAGCGCTTTCGCCGCTGCGTAGAGATTGGAGCCGTCAATAAACAGCGCCAACCTTTCGTCCCGATAAAACATGTGTCTGGTCCCGTGAGTGAAATGGCATCGACCGCAATCCATGAGTGTGAAATGAAATGACAAACAATTACGGTCGACAATAGACTGAGAATAAGGGGTCATATCCAGTTTGCAACGCCCGGTCTGTAACAACACGCATACAAAGGCGCTGGTTGGCGTGGGGTCAAATCTGATCTCGGCCGCCGGACCGCCAGAAAATACTGTGTCTGAAGCTATTTATGCCGTCGGGCGGGCCACGGGCACGGTGCCGGAAGTGTCGCGGTTTTACCGCACTCCGGCATATCCGGCCGGATCAGGCCCCGAGTTTGTCAATGCGTGTCTGGCGCTGGACTGGGCGGGCAGCGCGGCGGATCTGTTGGCTATCCTGCATGGCATCGAGGCTGATTTTGGCCGGGTGCGGGGGCAAAGATGGGCGGCACGCGTGCTCGACCTGGATCTGTTGGCGCTGGGCGCGCAGGTTCTGCCGGATGAAAAAACCCACGCCGCCTGGCGGCAGATGGATCTGACCGACGCCGGATCGCAGACGCCGCCGACGCTGATCTTGCCGCATCCTCGGCTTCAGGAACGTGGTTTCGTGCTGGTCCCGCTGGCCGATATTGCGCCCGACTGGTGCCATCCGGTGACCGGCCAAAGCGTCACCCGAATGCGCGATGCGCTGGCTGGTGCCGATCTGGCCGGCATCGTGGCGTTGGCGGGGCAATGAGGGCCTTGTCAATCCCCCTTGTGGTGGATAGATAGTCACCTCGCGTTTCCTCAAGAAATAAAGCCCCGGAGATATCATATGGCCCGCGTGACGGTTGAAGATTGCGTTGACAAGGTTCCGAACCGGTTTGAACTGGTTATGCTTGCCGCCCATCGGGCGCGCGAAATTGCGGCGGGCTCGCCGCTGACCATCGACCGCGACAATGACAAGAACCCGGTCGTATCCTTGCGCGAGATTGCGGAAGAGACGCAGTTGGCCGATGATCTGCGCGAACGCCTGATCGAAAGCAATCAGACCCAGATCGAGGTCGATGAGCCTGAAGAGGACGCGATGGCGCTGTTGCAGGGTGTCGAGGCCGATCGCCCTGCCGCCGACGACATGTCGGAAGAGCAGATGCTGCGCCAGTTGATGGAAGCGCAAGGCCAGCGCTGAGTCTCGAACCGGGGACAGGCCCATCATGATTGATGTCGATGACCTGCTGAGCCTGGTGCGCAATTACAACCCGAAAACCAATGAGGCTCTGCTGCGCGGGGCCTATGCCTATGCCGATGAGATGCATAAGGGGCAAACCCGCCGGTCGGGCGAGCCCTATTTGACGCATCCCGTGGCGGTGGCCGCGATCCTGACCGAACAGCGGCTGGATGATGCCACCATTGCCACCGCCCTGCTGCATGACACGATCGAGGATACCAAGGGCACCTATGCGGAGGTGCTCAGGTTGTTTGGTGCCGATGTGGCCGAGCTGGTCAATGGCGTCACCAAGCTGACCAATCTGGAGCTCAGCAGCCGCGAAACCAAACAGGCAGAGAATTTTCGCAAGCTGTTGATGGCCATGTCCAAGGATCTGCGGGTCATTCTGGTCAAGCTGGCGGACCGGCTGCACAACATGCGCACGATCCGCCATATGCACCCCGACAAGCAGGCGCAAAAGGCGCATGAGACGATGGATATCTATGCGCCGCTGGCCGGCCGCATGGGGATGCAGTGGATGCGTGATGAGCTGGAGGATCTGTCCTTTTCGGTGCTCAACCCGGATGCCCGCAAATCCATCATGCGCCGCTTTGTGGTGCTGCAAAAGGAATCCGGCGATGTGATCCCGAAAATCACCGACGATATCGAGGCGGTGATGGAAAAACACGGGCTCACCGGTCAGGTCTTTGGCCGCGCCAAGAAGCCGTTTTCGATCTGGCGCAAGATGGAGCAGAAGGAAATGGCGTTTTCCCGGCTCTCGGATATTTACGGTTTCCGGGTGATCACCGATACCGAGGATGATTGCTACCGTGTGATGGGTGCCATTCACCAGCGCTGGAAATCGGTGCCGGGTCGGTTCAAGGATTATATCAGCCAGCCGAAATCGAACGGCTACCGCTCCATTCACACCACGGTATCGGGGCGCGACGGCAAACGGGTCGAGGTCCAGATCCGCACCCGCCAGATGCATGAGGTCGCCGAATCGGGTGTCGCGGCGCATTGGTCCTACAAGGACGGCGTGCGGGCCGAAAACCCCTTTGCCGTCGATCCCGCGAAATGGCTGGCAGGTCTCAGCGAGCGCTTTGAAATGGCCGAGGATCACGATGAATTCCTCGAACATGTCAAGCTGGAGATGTATTCCGATCAGGTGTTCTGCTTCACGCCCAAGGGCGATGTGGTGAAACTGCCAAAAGGTGCTACTCCGCTGGATATGGCCTATGCCATTCACACAAGGATCGGGCATAACTGCGTCGGGGCCAAGGTCGATGGTATCCGGGTGCCGCTCTGGACCCGGTTGAAAAACGGTCAGTCGGTCGAGATCATGACAGCCGAAGGCCAGACGCCGCAGGCCACCTGGATCGATATTGTCACCACCGGGCGCGCCAAATCCGCCATCCGCCGCCTTTTGCGCGAAGAAGACCGCGGCCGCTATATCCGTCTGGGTCAGGAACTGGCGCGCGTGGCCTTTGAACATGTCGGCAAGAAAGCCACCGACAAGGCGCTGGAAACCGCGGCCAAGACGCTGAACCTGCCAAGCGGGGCAGAGGTGCTGGCACGGATCGGGGCCACCGAGATCTCGGCGCGCGAGGTTGTGGCCGCGCTCTATCCCGAACTGGTGCGCGACCGGGGTGAGGAAGAGGGCGTGCCGCGGGCGGTTATCGGCCTGCCCGCCGGAACCGAGGCCGATCGCGCGCAATGCTGTCAGCCGGTGCCCGGTGAACGCATCGTCGGCGTTCCCTACAAGGGGCGCGGCCCGATATTGCATGCCATCGACTGCCCGGCACTGGCCGATCTGGATGCCATGGCCAATGACTGGATCGACCTGCATTGGACCGAAGGCCGCCACGCTGCTGTTCACAATGTCACGATCAACATCACCATGAGCAACGATAAAGGCGTGTTGGGGCGCATATGCACATTGATTGGCGAGCAGAACGCCAATATCTCGGACCTGCACTTCATTGACAGAAAACCGGACTTCTTCCGCCTGCTTGTTGATGTAGAGGTAAGAGACGCAGAACATCTATATGCCGTGATGATGGCCGTTGAGGCCGATAGTGATGTTGCCACGCTGGAGCGGTTCCGAGACCTTGGCCGGCGCCCCTGACGCGGGGCGATATATATTGGAGGACGAACACCCCATGGTGTTCCGACGCAGAGATGCCCGCCCCTGGCTGACAGTGGTTGCGCACTGGTTTTATCCGCGGGGCGGGTGGGGCCGGGCCATTCAGTATATTCGCCACCGTCTGCACCGCCTGCCGGGCACGCCTGAATCCATCGCCCGCGGTGTCTTTGCCGGGGCCTTTACCGTGTTCAGCCCGTTTTATGGGCTTCATTTTGTCATTGCCGCCCTGCTGGCGCGGATGATGCGGGGCAATATTCTGGCAGCCCTGCTGGCCACCTTTATCGGCAATCCGCTGACCTATGTGCCGATTGCGCTGATTTCGCTGGAAACCGGGAATTTTCTGTTGGGCCTGCCAATCACCGGCGGCGGCATCGGGCATGGGCTTGGTCAGGCATTTGCCGGTGCGTGGCGGGACCTGCGGCACAATTTCATGGCCATGTTCACGGATCGTGTCGCAAACTGGGATGAACTTCTGGGGTTTTACGACTCTGTGTTCTACCCGTTCATGATCGGCGGCATCATTCCGGGGCTGATTGCCGGCACCATCTGCTATTACCTGACCGTGCCGGTGATCCGTGCCTATCAGCAGCGCCGTATTGCCAAGCTGCGCGCGAAGGTAGAGAAACTGAAGGCTCAGGCGCAGCAACGGGCCGAATAACGCCATTGCTTCAGAACGGAGCCTTTGCCATGACCAATCTTCCCCGGCTCGGGGTGAATATCGACCACGTCGCCACGCTGCGCAACGCGCGCGGTGGCACGACCCCTGATCCGGTGCGCGCCGCCCTGCTGGCCGAGGCAGCCGGGGCCGATGGCATCACCGCGCATCTGCGCGAGGATCGCCGCCATATCTCGGATGCCGATATCGACAATCTGATAGCGGCACTGACTGTTCCGCTGAATTTCGAGATGGCCGCAACCGATGAGATGCAGGCCATTGCGCTGCGCCACAAACCGCATGCCGTCTGTATCGTGCCCGAAAGGCGCGCCGAACGCACCACCGAGGGCGGGCTGGATGTATTGCGCGAAGACCAGCGGCTGGCAGGCTTCATTGCGCCCCTGCGTGCGGCGGGCTGCCGGGTGTCGATCTTCATCAGTGCCGACCGGACCCAGATCGAGGCCGCGGCGCGCATCGGTGCGGATGTGATCGAGCTGCATACAGGGGCCTATTGCGATGCCTTTGCCGAGGCCCGGTTGGCCGAGAGCGACCGCGAACTCGCGGCCCTGCGCGAGATGTCGGAATTTGCCCATTCGCTGGGGCTGGAGGTTCATGCCGGTCACGGGCTGACCTATGACACGGTGGCTCCTGTGGCGGCTTTCCCCGAAGTGGCGGAACTCAATATCGGGCATTTCCTGATTGGTGAGGCGATCTTTCGCGGCCTCGCTCCGGCGATGGCTGAAATGCAGCGCGTCATCGCAGAGGCACGGGCATGAGGGCGCGACAGGCCAGGTGGCTGCTGCTTGCTGCGCTCATGGCCGGTGCCTACCCCTGGGCCGCCGCTGCGCAATCGGTGCGTGATTGCGACAGGTTTGAGGCAAATGCCCGCAATATCTATGCCCCCTATGCCGAAACCATTCGCCATTACGCCAATGGCGATATCCGCGTGATTGCGCTGGATGTGGGGGAACCGGCGCTGGGTTCCTTTCACCTGATGGTGACCTATCCCGCCCCGGATGCGCCCTTTGCGCTGTGCTCGCTTGTCTCCGGCAACGCCAGTTCAGGGTTTTACAGCCTCGATATGGGGGCCATCGCCGCGCGCTATGATCCAGCGCAGGGGTTGATCGTCAGCCTGCCGGTCCAGAACCTGATTGGTGGCGATGCGATTGCATCCGCGGTGTTGTATCTGACAATCAATCAGGCGCTTGGCACTGTTGTTGCCGCCTATGACGAAGCGGCCAGGGTGCCGCCGCTCGCGCCGCCCGCGGGGGGTGCCAAATGAGCGCCGTCGATTTCCTGATGCGGCTCTTTGCGCGGTGCCAGTCGGGCAGCGGCCCGGCCCCCGCGGCACCGGCGATAGCGGGAAACGCGAAGCCGACGGGGCGGTGCGTGGGCGATCTTACCGGGGCCAGCGCCCGGGCAATGCGCGTTCGGGCAATGCGCGTTCGGGCGGTGGGTCAGAAGAATTTGACGGTGCGGCTGACATGATCGACCATATCGTGTTGTTGAAGCTGCAAGACCCCACCGACCTGACCGGCTGCGCAATTGTGGTGTCGGGGCTGGCCGGGCTGGTCGGCAAGATCCCCGGTTTCCTGACCATCAGCCACGGCCCGAATATCGACGTCGAAGGCAAATCGCAGGACTACCCTTACGGGTTCATTGCCGGATTTCGGGATCGTGCCGCTTTGGCCCGCTACGCCGCCGACCCGCGCCATCTGGTCTTTGCAGAGCGTCTGGCAGCGCTGTGCGGCGGCGCGGATGGCATTTGCGTCTATGATATCGAGAGGGGCTGAGATGATCCTGGGTGTCGGCACAGATCTGGCCAATATCGACCGTATCGAGGGCACGCTGGAGCGTTTCGGCGACCGGTTCCGCGCCCGCGTATTCACCGAGATCGAACAGCGGCGCGCCGAACGCACCCAGGCCCCGGCAGCCAGCTACGCCAAACGATGGGCCGCCAAAGAGGCCTGCTCAAAGGCGCTTGGCACCGGGCTGCGCATGGGCATCGCATGGAAAGACATGGCGGTGACCAATCTGCGCAGTGGCCAGCCCATCATGCATGTCACGGGATGGGCGCGCGAACGCCTGATAGCAATGACGCCTGACGGCATGGAAGCCACGATCCATGTCAGCCTGACCGACGATCACCCCTGGGCGCAGGCTTTCGTGGTGATTTATGCGATGCCCGAGGGCATGGGCTGGCAGCCTTCGCCGCCTGCCGCTCCGGGCCGGTCTCTTGCTTGACACCGGGCGCGGCAAGGCTCATGTGAAACCCCCGACAGGTGCGATGAAAAGAGGCAGTAAGAATGGCAGCAGCAGCCCGTAAAAAGGACGGCATTTTGGAGACGGTCAAAACGGTCTTCTACGCGCTTTTGATTGCGGGCGTATTTCGCACGTTGTTTTTTCAGCCGTTCTGGATTCCGTCGGGATCGATGAAAGACACGCTGCTGATCGGGGATTTCCTGTTCGTCAACAAGATGGCCTATGGCTATTCGCGCTATTCCTGCCCGTTTTCGCTCTGTCCTATTTCGGGGCGTATCTGGGGGGCCGAGCCCGAGCGCGGCGATGTCATCGTGTTTCGCCATCCGGTCAACGGCACCGATTTCATCAAACGGGTGATCGGCCTGCCGGGCGACACCATACAGGTGCGCAACGGTGTGCTCTATATCAACGGCGAGGCCGCGACGCTGGAGCCCGAAGAGCCCTTCAGCGAAGTCTTTGAACCGCAAGGCCCAATCGGCCATCTGCCACGCTGTTCAAACGGGCCGGTGGGGCGGGGTGGCGAATGCTTGAAAGACCGCTATACCGAAACGCTGCCGGGTGGTGTGGAACATTCCATCCTCGATATCGAAAGCGGCAGCTTTGGCGATAACACGCCGGTATTCACCGTGCCCGAAGGGCAGTTTTTCGTGATGGGTGACAACCGCGATAACAGCCAGGACAGCCGCTTTCCACGTTCGATCGGGGGGGTTGGATTCGTGCCATATGAAAACATCATCGGGCGGGCCGATCGCATCATGTTCTCGTCTGCCGGAGAACGCATGATCTATTTCTGGACCTGGCGGCGGGACAGGTTCTTTCGGGCGGTCGAGTGAAACTGTCGGCCGATCTGCGCGCCTTTTGTGACCGGTTGGGGCATGTGTTTGCCGATCCGGAGCTGCTGATCCGTGCGCTTACCCATGCCTCGCTATCGTCAGACACGCGGCCCGATAATCAGCGGCTGGAATTTCTGGGTGATCGGGTGTTGGGGCTGGTAATGGCCGAGGCTGTGCTGGACCAGGACAAATCCGCGCCCGAGGGCCGTCTTGCGCCGCGTTTCAACGCGCTGGTGCGCAAGGAAACCTGCGCTGATGTCGCGCGCCAGATTGATCTGGGCGTGGTGCTGAAACTGGGCAAATCCGAGATGAAGACCGGCGGGCGGCGCAAGGACGCGCTGCTTGGCGACGCAATGGAGGCGGTGATTGCCGCTGTCTACTGCGATGCCGGCCACGCGGTGGCGCGCGAAGTGATTTTGCGGCTGTGGGGGCCGCGCGTCGCAGAGGTCGAGGACGACGCCCGCGACGCCAAGACGGCGCTTCAGGAATGGGCGCAGGCGCGCGGCCAGACGCCGCCATCCTATACCGAGCGCAGCCGGTCCGGCCCCGATCACGCGCCGGTGTTCACGGTAGAGGCCCGGATGCAGACCGGCGATGTCGCACGGGCCGAGGCGCGGTCAAAACGACAGGCCGAACAGGCCGCGGCACAGGCGCTGCTGGACCGGCTTGGCGGCGAAAAATCTTCCTGAAGATTTTTGCGCCCCGAAGAATTTTCCCCGAAAATTCTTCCGCATGGCGGCGTTGCATAACGGGAACTGGCCATGGCCGCAGTTTGCCTGTACATCGCCCTATACCCAGAACGGATGATCCAAGATGACCAAACGCGCGGGCTTTGTTGCCCTGATCGGTGAGCCCAATGCGGGCAAGTCCACTCTTCTCAACCGGATGGTCGGGGCCAAGGTCTCGATCGTCACGCATAAGGTGCAGACCACGCGGGCGCGCATTCGGGGCGTGGCGATGGAAGGTGAGGCCCAGATTGTCTTTGTCGATACGCCGGGGCTGTTTCGTCCGCGCAGGCGGCTTGACCGGGCCATGGTTGCCGCGGCCTGGACCGGCGCGGCTGACGCCGATGTGGTGGTGCTGATGATCGAGGCGCAACGCGGTGTCACCGCCGGGGTGGAGGCCATATTGGAGGGTCTGAGCACCCGCGCCGAGGGCCGCCGCGTGGCCCTGGCCGTGAACAAGATCGATCGGGTGCGGGCCGAGGTGCTGTTGGCGCTGACCCAGGACATGAACGCGCGATTTGATTTCGAGCAGACCTTTCTGATTTCGGCTGAGAAAGGCCACGGCGTCACCGATCTGCGCAAATGGCTGGCTGGCGTGGTGCCGGAAGGCCCGTGGCTTTACCCCGAAGATCAGATTGCCGATCTGCCGATGCGGATGATTGCGTCTGAAATGACCCGGGAAAAGCTGACGCTGCGGCTGCATCAGGAATTGCCCTATCAGCTGACGGTAGAGACCGAATCCTGGGAGGACCGCAAGGACGGATCCACCAAGATCGACCAGATCATCTATGTCATGCGCGACGGCCATAAGGGTATTTTGCTTGGCAAGAAGGGGGAGACCATCAAGGCAGTGGGCAAGGCCGCCCGCGAGGAGCTGGAGGCATTTCTGGATCGCAAGGTGCATCTGTTTCTTCAGATCAAGGTGCGCCCGGGCTGGCTGAACGATGCCGAGCGATATACCGAAATGGGTCTCAACTTCAGCGATGGCGGCTGAGATGCGATGGCCGGTTCGGGCAGGGTGGCAGCAATGCGACTGACCTCGGAGTTCTGGGTGCAGGCCTATCTGGCGCGGCTCCGGCTGGCGGATATTGCCGGGTTCGTGGTGGCGCATGGCGATGACACCGGTGGCGCGGTGTTGATCAAGCTCAATACGCTGGACGGGCAGGCGCGGCTGATGCAGCGCAGTTTTGATCTGATGCGCGGGCAACGCGCCTGGGTGGAGCTGGCCGCGGGCGATGAGGCGGCGGTTGATGCGTCGGTGGCCCGTCAGCGCGAATTTGACCCCGATCTGTGGGTGATCGAGGTGGAAGACCGCGCCGGGCGGCATTTGCTGGACCAGCCGGGGCTGGATTAGGCCGGCGACGCGGGGCTTCTTGTGGCCGGCGCTCCTCGGGTTGAGCCATTTTGTGGTATTTCAAAGGGGATCGTCCGGCGCAAATGTCGGAGCCTCCGGCGGGAGTATTTGCTGCAAAGAAGAAACAGGGGGTTGGAGCGGGGCCGCGGCGGGATAGGATCAGCAGATATGGAATGGCGGGAAGATGGCGTTTTGCTGGCGGTGCGAAAGCATGGCGAAAATGCCGCGATAATTGACGTGTTCACCCATGTCCACGGGCTGCATTCAGGCGTTGTTCGCGGCGGTGCGGGGCGGCGCATGGGTCCGGTCCTGCAACCCGGTGCGCAGCTGGATCTGACCTGGCGGGCGCGGCTGGAGGATCATTTGGGGGCGTTCAGCGTTGAACCTGTAAAACCGCGCGCCGCTGATATTCTGGGCGATGCGCTGGCCCTGGCCGGATTGAGTGCGGTTTGTGCGTTGTTGCGGTTCACCTTGCCGGATCGCGAGCCGCATCCGGCCCTCTATGATCGGTCGCTGGCTCTGCTGGATGCGCTTGCGGCAACGGGCTGGCCGCGGGTCTATCTCAGGTGGGAACTGGCATTGCTCGATGAAATGGGGTTTGGTCTCGATCTTGACCGCTGTGCCGTGACCGGGCGGCGCGATGGGCTGGCTTTCATATCACCGCGCACCGGCCGCGCGGTCCATGCCGACAGCGCCGGGGACTGGGCCGACCGGCTGCTGCCCCTGCCCGACAGTCTGCGCCCGGGCAGCACCGGGGCCGATCTGGCCGATATTCTGGCCGGGTTGCAGGTGACCGGGCATTTCCTGACGCAGAATCTGGCGCAGGCGCAGGGCGATCGGCCGGTTCCCGCCGCGCGAATGCGGTTTGTCGATCTGCTGGCGCGGCGCGGCGCGATCTGAGGAGCGGCGCAAACCGCTGTTTCCTGTCTGGCGGCAATTCGCCATACGGGCACCGCGTTTACACAGATCGAGACAGGATTTTGCCGGGCTGGTAGACTCGGCTTTGCATATGAAGCTGACTGCACAACCTGGGAAGGAGAGTCATGATGCGAAAGTATTTTGCAATTACAGCAATTGTCGTGGTGTTGGCAGGGGCGACCTGCACACCGCAGGAACGGATTTACGGCGGTGCCGCTACCGGGGCACTGATCGGGTTCGGGGTGTCCGAACTGGTGGATGCCAACACCGGATGGACAATCGGATTGTCGCTTGCCGGGGCGGCCATCGGTGCCGAAGTGGCGCGCAACAATCAGACCGGCCAATGTGGCTATAAGCGTGCGGATGGTCGCATCGACGTGCGGCCCTGCCCGAGATACTGACCACAGATGCGCCCGGCCTGAAACGGTCGGGCGCGTTTCATCAGGTCAGCCAATCAGCCGCCGCGCAATCACCTGCGCCTGAATTTCGGCGGCCCCTTCAAAGATATTGAGGATCCGCGCGTCGCACAGAACGCGGCTGATCTTGTATTCCAGGGCAAACCCGTTGCCGCCATGGATCTGCAAGCCGTTATCGGCCGCGGCCCAGGCGATGCGGGCCGCGAGCAGCTTGGCCATCCCGGCCTCAAGATCGCAGCGTTTGCCATGGTCTTTTTGCCAGGCTGAATAATAGGTCAGCTGGCGTGCCACCATGATCTCGACCGCCATCATTGCCAGCTTGCCGGAGACACGCGGAAAATTGATCAGCGATTTGCCGAACTGCTTGCGGTCCTGGGCATAGCGCATCGCCAGATCCAGCGCGCATTGCGCCACGCCAATGGCGCGGGCGGCGGTCTGGATGCGGGCGGACTCGAATGTCTGCATCAGTTGTTTGAAGCCTTGCCCGGTCTGGCCGCCAAGCAGGTTTTCCTCGGCCACCTTGAAGCCGTCAAAGGCCAGCTCGTATTCCTTCATGCCGCGATAGCCGAGCACTTCAATCTCGCCGCCGGTCATGCCGGGGGTCGGAAAGGGGTTTGCGTCATCGCCGGGGATCTTTTCGGCCAGAAACATGCTGAGGCCGCGATGGTCGGTGCTGCCCGGATCGGTGCGCGCCAGCAGCGTCATCACATGGCTGCGCGCGGCATGGGTGATCCAGGTCTTGTTGCCGGTCACTTCCCAGCCATCTCCGGTTTTCACGGCGCGGGTGCGCAGGCTGCCCAGATCCGAGCCGGTATTGGGTTCGGTAAAGACGGCCGTCGGCAGGATCTCGGCGCTGGCGATTTTCGGCAGCCAATGCGCCTTTTGCGCCTCGGTGCCGCCGCACAGGATCAGCTCGGCGGCAATCTCGGATCGGGTGCCGAGCGATCCGACCCCGATATAGCCACGGCTGAGTTCCTCGCTGACCACGACCATCGAGGCCTTGCTGAGCCCGAAGCCGCCATATTCCTCGGGGATGGTCAGGCCGAACACGCCCATCTCGGCCAGCTCCTCGATGATCTGCATCGGGATCAGTTCATCGTTGAGATGCCAGTCATGGGCGTGCGGTTCCACCTTTTCGCGGGCAAAGCGCAGGAACTGGTCGCGGATCATCTCAAGCTCATCCTCAAGGCCGGTCGCGCCATAGGTGGCGGCACCCGCCTGATCCTGCATCAGCGCCACCAGGCTGCTGCGCGCGGCCTGGGTATTGCCGGCTTGCGTCAGGGTCACGATTGCGTCGGTCATCATGGTGCGCTGATCATCTTGTGACAGGCCGATATCTTGCAGGCGCAGAATCTCGCCCTGGCTCATCGCGATGCCGCCATAGATCTGCCAGAGATATTCGCCAAATGCGATCTGATGGATCAGCGCCTCGATCTCGCCGAACTGACCGTCCGCGGTCAGTTTCTCGGCCCATGCCTGCATCTGGCGCAACGCTTCGACATAGGTTGCCAGCCAGGCCAGGCCATGCGCTGCGACCTGGTTTTCCTCAAGTTTTTCAGCAGAAACACGGGCCTCAACGCTGACCAATGCGCGCATCTTGTCGGTCGCGGTTTCCAACAGGGCAGCGACCGGCGCGACGGCGGCCCCGGTCAGGGTCAGCAGATCATCCAGAAGGGCGGTGCGGGGGGTATCGGTGGGCATGGCGGCTCCGTGATGGGGCATCGGAAATCTTCGGGTCTCGGGTGGCGACCGGGATATTCCTTTCGCAGGTGCAGCGCAAGAATAATTCGTGAGATGGCCCCGCCAAGACAATTAATGTCGCAGGGGAAATCGCGGGATGCAGGATTCGCCATGGTAGTATAAGGCTGCGATCGGGCAATTCATGAGGGCCGCATGGGCGCGATATTCGATCTGGTTCCGATGCCATTGTTCGCGCTGGCGCTGGTGATCACCTTTCTGGGCGGCTTCGTCAAAGGGGCCGTGGGCTTTGCCCTGCCGCTGATCATCATATCGGGGCTTGGCGCGATACTGGCACCCGAGATTGCGCTGGCCGGGCTGATTCTTCCGGCTGTCGTCACCAATATCTGGCAGGCTTTCCGGCAGGGGCTTGGCGGCGCGCTCAGCTCGATCCGTGGGCACTGGCCGTTCATCACCATCGGGCTTGGGGTCATGGTGGTCAGCGCGCAGCTGGTGCTGGCCCTGCCGCAATGGCTGTTCTATGCCGCCATCGGCGTGCCAATCACGCTGTTTTCGGCCACGCAACTGATCGGTTGGCAATTGCGTGTGGCCCCGCATCGGCGCGCCTTGGCGACGGTTCTGTTCGGCGCGTTTGGCGGTGTGCTGGGTGGGCTTTCGGCGATCTGGGGGCCGCCCACGGTGGCCTATCTGACATCGCTGGATATTGAAAAGCGCGAACATGTGCGCGTGCAGGGCATGGTCTATTTCCTGGGTGGCATCGTGCTTTTGGCCTCGCATCTGCGTTCGGGCGTTCTGAACGCCGAAACGGTGCCGTTTTCGGCGCTGCTGGTGGTGCCGGCACTGGCGGGCATGTGGGCCGGGCAGCGGATGCAGGACCGCATGGACCGGCCCCAGTTTCTGCGTGCGACGATGCTGGTCCTGCTGGTCGCGGGGTTGAACCTTGTCCGCCGCGCGTTTTTCGCGTGATTTTGCGGGCATGCGCATTGATCTGGCCGATCTGCCTGCCCGTTTCACCGGCCCTGCGGCCTGGCTTGGCCCGGACATTGCCGCCATCTGCTGCGCCTTTGGTTGTCGCTGCCCGGTGATCGCCTTTTGCCGCCGGTTTTTGCGCAGCGCTATGGCTCGATCGAGATTGGCAATCGGGGTGGGATTGCCCCGCCTGAAACCGCGCTGCACGCGCCGGTGGATTAATCCGCGATCAACGCTGCGCGTGCCAACCGCTGCATTCGGGCGATATAGGTGGCCTGCGACCAGCCGCAATCCTGCACCATACGGTCCCAGTTGCGCACCGAAAGAAGTGTCCATAGCAGATCGGTCGCTGCCTCCGGTGACAAGGCCGGGGTCAGTTTGCCATCACGTTCCAACGCCATGATTGCCGCCGCGCAACCTTCGCGCATGGCGGTTTCGCGGCCCGCCCAGGCAATGCGGGCCTCGGAATCATGGTCCTGGAGTGACATCAACGCCATGGCGACGCCGTGGATCTGTGGAATGTAGTTGCCCCAGGCGGCGATATAGGCCTCCAGCCGTTCGATGCCTCCGGTCGCGGCCCGGCTGGCGGCCCAGGCGGCCTGAGCCGATGCCCTGCCGGAAAAAAGGGCCCGCAAATCTGGCGGACCCTTCGATTCCGTCGGCAATGTTCGGACGATCTCAGCTGATTGCAGCCGCCTTTACGTCATCGTCGATGAAGGGCACGTATTGGGCAAAGTTCTCCGCGAACATACCGACCAGCTTTGTGGCCTGCGCGTCATAGGCGGTGTGGTCATGCCAGGTGCGGCGCGGGTCCAGCAGCACCTCGGCCACGCCGGGGCAGGCGGTGGGCACGTCAAAGCCGAAATTCGGGTCACGGCGAAACTCGCCCTGGCTCAACGTGCCATCCAGTGCGGCGGTCAGCAATGC
The DNA here is from genome assembly GCF_058343375.1 of Alterinioella sp. NCBI lineage: Bacteria > Pseudomonadati > Pseudomonadota > Alphaproteobacteria > Rhodobacterales > Paracoccaceae > Alterinioella > Alterinioella sp. The sequence goes on along the minus strand of NZ_JBTUJH010000001.1, from coordinate 7,243 downwards.
CCTTGTGGCGCGAATTGGCATCCGGCTGCCGGTGCCATGGGCACCGCCGGTCCAGCCGGTATTGACCAGCCAGCAGGTCGCTTCGTGATGCGCGATCTTGTCGTGCAGCAGCTTGCCATAGACCTCGGGGCGCCGCGGCATGAAGGGCGCGCCGAAACAGGTGGAAAAGGTCGGCTCGGGCTCCGTCACGCCGCGTTCGGTGCCGGCAACCTTGGAGGTGAAGCCGCTCAGGAAATGATACATCGCCTGCGCCGGTGTCAGCCGCGCAATCGGCGGCAGCACGCCAAAGGCATCACAGGTCAGCATGATGATGGTATTGGGCTGCCCGCCCATCGCTGTCTCGGAGGCGTTCGAGATATAATGCAGCGGATAGGCGCAGCGCATATTGGCGGTCAGGCTGTCATCGTCGAAATCCAGCGCCTTGGTGTGGGGGTCATAGACCATGTTTTCGATCACGGTGCCGAATTTGGTCGTGGTGGCAAAGATCTCGGGCTCGGCCTCCTGGCGCAGATTGATGGTCTTGGCGTAGCAGCCGCCCTCAAAGTTGAAGATGCCCTTTTCCGACCAGCCATGTTCATCATCGCCAATAAGCACCCGCGCCGGATCAGCCGAAAGGGTGGTTTTTCCGGTGCCGCTGAGGCCAAAGAAAATCGCGGCATCCTGAGGATCTCCAACCGCGTGGTTGGCCGAACAATGCATCGCCATCACGCCCTTGCCGGGCAGGATGTAATTGAGCAGCGTAAAGACCGATTTCTTGTTCTCACCGGCATAGGCGGTGCCGCCGATCAGGATCAGCCTGGCGTCGAAATTCAGCGCGATGACGGTTTCAGAGCGGCACCCGTGGCGCGCCGGATCAGCCTGAAAGCTGGGGCAGTTGATGATGGTGTATTCCGGCACGAAACCATCCAGCTCGTCGCTTGCCGGGCGGCGCAGCATGTGCCGGATGAACAGGCTGTGCCAGGCCAGTTCGGTGACCAGGCGCACATCCAGCCGGTGTTCCGGATCGGCCCCGCCATAAAGATCCTGCACGAAATATTCGCCGCCCTTCATATGGGCCAGCATGTCGGCATGCAGCCGGTCAAAGGCGGTCGGGTCCATCGGCTGGTTGTTGTCCCACCAGATGGTGTCTTCGACGCCGGGGGTGCGGACCACGAACTTGTCATTGGGCGAGCGGCCGGTATGTTTGCCGGTGCTGCACAGAAATGCGCCGCCCTGGCCAAGCGTGCCTTCGCCAGCCTTGATGGCGGCTTCGATCAGCGCGGGCTCCAGCAGGTTGTAGTGAACCGCTCCGAGGTCTGAAATGCCCTGGGCTTCCAGCGTCTGTGCCGGGTTCACGCGTCCTGAGATCATACTGCAAGCTCCTGCGCCGGTCTGCCCGGCGTCTGGTAGGTTAATCAAGCGCGAAACCGGAGCAAACCAGCCGCAATTCACCCCCTATAACATGGCGATTTCGGCAGTGAACAGGGCGCAATCGCACAGTTAGCGCAACCAACTGTGGCCAAAATCACGCTGTTAGCGCCGCTTTAAGCAGGTTTGGTTAGGAAATGGGCATGGTGTGAAAGGTGATTCGCAACTTAGAGATTGATTCTAAAGCCCGAAACCAAGACAATGACAAAAAAATAACATAAATCGGGCAGCAATAAGGACACATCACAATGTCGAGGATCGCACTTGTCGATGATGACAGGAATATCCTGACCTCCGTTTCCATGACATTGGAAGCGGAAGGATTTGAAGTAGAAACCTATAATGACGGTCAGTCGGCTCTGGATGCGTTTTCGCGCCGGATGCCCGAACTTGCCGTGCTGGATATCAAGATGCCGCGGATGGACGGCATGGATCTCCTGCAGCGTCTGCGCCAGAAAAGCGCGGTTCCGGTGATCTTTCTCACCTCCAAGGATGATGAGATTGATGAGCTGATGGGCCTTCGCATGGGGGCTGACGACTACGTGCGCAAACCGTTTTCGCAGCGCCTGCTGGTCGAACGTATCCGGTCGATCCTGCGGCGTCAGGAGGCGATTGCCTCGGATGCGACCGATTCGCCCGAGGAAAGCCAGGTCATGGAACGCGGCCAGCTTACGATGGATCCGCTGCGCCACGCGGTAAAGTGGAAAGGCCTTGATGTCTCGCTGACCGTCACGGAATTCCTGCTGTTGCAGGCTCTGGCGCAACGCCCCGGCTTTGTGAAATCGCGCGACCAACTGATGGATGTGGCCTATGATGAACAGGTCTATGTCGACGACCGCACCATCGACAGTCATATCAAACGCCTGCGCAAAAAGATGCGTGAGGTTGATAACGACTTCTCGGCGATCGAAACGCTTTACGGCATCGGCTACAGATATAACGAAGAGTAGATGACACTGGCCTCCGATATCGGGACACCGAACAGACGCGCCGACGATGGATCGGGGATTGTTCTGGGTGAAGATTGGGACCGTCCCGCGGGGGCGGTCGAATCCGAGCTCAGGGATGCCCGGGCCCGGCGCGGCTTCATTTCGCTGAACCGCTCGCCTTTGGCGCGCAAGATCATCCTGTTCAACCTGGTTGCCCTTGTGGTGCTGGTTGCGGGCGTGCTCTATCTCAACTCGTTCCGCGACTCTCTGGTGATGCAGCGCGAACGCGCTTTGGCGGTCGAGGCGCAACTGGTGGCCAATGTGTTCGAGGCCAGCCTGCCGCGCACCGCGCCCGCCAATCTCGTGACCCGCGACGGCATTGATGCCGAAGAGGTGCTGGCCTCTCTCAACCTTGCGCAGGGCATGGATGTGTTTGTGTTTGCCACAGATCAAAGTCTGGTGGCCTCGACCGACACCACCGACGCGGGCGGCACGCGCGCGGTTCAGGGTCTGACCGAGCCTGATTTCACCACTCAGCCGATTACCGATTTCCTCAATGCCGTCTGGGATCTGATCGCCGGCGCGCTCTCGTCGCGCACGCTGGAGGGCCTGCCCGAAACAACCCAGGCCATGGCCCGCGCCATGGTGGCCGATGCATTGGCCGGCAACACTGTTCTGCGCGGTGGCACCAGCGAAACCGGGGCCGTCTTTACCGCCGCCTCCCCGATCGAGGGGCCAAATGGCATTGTCGGCGTGGTCGCGCTGGCCACTGCCTCGGGTGAGATTGATCAACTGGTCCGCGCCGAACGCGAACAGGTCCTGCAAATGTTCTTCATCGCGCTTTTGGTGTCCATCGGGCTTAGTCTGCTGCTGGCCTCGACCATCGCCAACCCGCTATCGGATCTGTCTGCCGCCGCCGAACTGGGCCGAGACAAGAACGCCCGCAAGATGAGCCCGACACGCGTGCGCATCCCCGATCTGACCGGTCGCCCCGATGAGATCGGGCGCCTTTCCGGCGCGCTGCGCGGTATGGTGGCGGCCCTGTATGACCGCATCGACAGCAATGAACAATTCGCGGCCGATGTCGCGCATGAGATCAAGAACCCGCTGGCGTCGCTGCGCTCGGCCGTCGGCACCATGAGCGTGGCGCGCACCGAAGATCAGCGCGCGCGCCTGCTGGAGGTTATCGAACATGACGTGCGGCGCCTGGATCGTCTGGTCTCTGACATCTCAAACGCCTCGCGGCTCGACAGTGACCTGGTCAAGGAAGAGGAAGACGAGTTCGACCTGGTCCACATGCTGTCCAACCTGGCGGAATATAACGGCGAAGACGCCCGTTCGCGCGGCATCGAATTCATTTCCGACCTGCCTGGCGAACCGGTCCGTATCAACGGGCTGGAAGGGCGCCTGGCGCAGGTATTTGTCAACCTCATCACCAACGCGATCTCATTTTGCGAATCCGGTGATGCGGTGCGCCTCTGGGCGCGCCAGCGTGATAATCGTGTGCTGATCGTGGTCGAGGATACCGGCCCCGGCATTCCCGAAGCCGCATTGACCAAAGTGTTCAACCGCTTCTATTCGGAGCGCCCCGTTCAGCAATTCGGCGATCACTCCGGCCTTGGTCTGGCGATCTCGAAGCAGATCGTCGAGGCGCATGGTGGCGTGATCTGGGCCGAAAACATCCGCCCGACCGAGGCTGACCTGACCTCGGAACCGCTCGGCGCGCGCTTTGTCGTCGGCCTGCCGCTCTAGGCCATGACCGGTGCTGATCTGACCCGGCTCGATGCCTTCAGCCACGTCACCGAAGACGGGTTTTTTCTGCGCGCCACGGGGGTTTGCCTGGCAGATCGCGGGCTGGCCGTGATCGGCTTGGCGGGCAGTGGTAAATCCTGCCTCGCGCTGCAGATGATGGCCCTTGGGGCGCGCCTGGTGTCGGATGACGGGCTCTGGCTTGATGCCGCAAACCAAATGATCCGCCCGGACAGCGCGCCCGATATGATCGAGGCGCGCGGCATCGGCCTTTTGCAAGCCCGCCCGGTTGCCTCGGCCCCGCTTTGCGTTGTCGTTGATCTTGACCGCTCTGAGCCCGACCGCCTGCCGCCCTGGCGCGAAACCATGGCCCCGGGCGGGCCGGTTGCGTTGATCCTGGGGCGGGGTCACCCTTGTCTTGCCGCCGCGCTCTGCCAATATCTGGCCCATGGACGGGCGGAGTAAGCCATGAGCGAGACCTTCAATCAGGATGATGAGGCGATGCGCATCGTCTTTGTTTCAGGGCCATCGGGTGCCGGGCGGTCAACCGCGATCCGGGCGCTGGAGGATCTCGGGTTCGAGGCCATCGACAATCTGCCGCTGACGCTGTTGCCACGGCTTCTGGCCGGTCCGCCGCTGGCCCGTCCGCTGGCGCTTGGCACCGATACCCGCAACCGCGATTATTCCGCGCAGGCGCTGATTGGCGCGGTCGATCATCTGGCGGCAAACCCCGAATATCTGACCGATCTGGTCTATCTCGATTGTGCGCCCGAGGTTCTGGTGCGCCGCTATTCCGAAACCCGCCGCCGCCACCCGCTGGCCCCCGAGGACCGGCCCATTCTGGGGATCGAGCTGGAACGCGATCTGCTGGCCCCGGTGCGGGCGCGCGCCGGCATCCTGATCGACACGTCGGACCTGACGCCGCATGATCTGCGCGCCGAGGTGCAGCGCTGGTTCGCACCGGGCGGACACCAACAGCTGGCCCTGTCGATCCAGTCCTTCTCATATAAACGCGGCCTGCCAAGCGGGGCCGATCTGGTGCTTGATTGCCGGTTCCTGAGCAACCCCTATTGGCAGCCCGAGCTGCGCGATCTGGACGGCCGCGACCCGGCCGTTGTCGAGCACATCACCGCCGACCCCCGGTTTGCGACATTTCTGGCCCAGGTCACCGCGCTGCTTGAAACCCTGCTGCCGGCCTATCGAGATGAAGGAAAAGCCCATCTTTGCGTGGCTTTCGGGTGTACCGGAGGGCAACACAGGTCGGTTGCAATGGCCGAAAAACTGGCGGCCCATCTTGCGCAAGCCGGTTGGCAGGTGTCTAAACGGCATCGGGAAATTGAACGCCGGGGTGCATAGCGTGCCCTGTAACACCGGAAAGCAGTCAGATTGATCGGCATTGTGATCGTTGCACATGGCGGCCTTGCGCGTGAATTGCACAGGGCCATGGAACATGTGGTCGGGCGTCAGTCCGGCGTGATCACCATTTCCATCGGCCCGGATGATGACCGCTCCCGCCGCCAGCGAGAGATCTGCGATGCCGCCGATGCGGTCGATACCGGCGATGGCGTGGTCGTGGTAACCGATATGTATGGCGGTTCACCGTCGAACCTGTCGCTGCGCGCCTGTCGGCCATCCAATCGCAAGATCCTGACCGGTGTGAACCTGCCGATGCTGATCAAACTGGCCAAATCGCGCGGCCTGCCGGTTGACGATGCGGTGCATCTGGCGGCCGAGGCAGGGCGGCGCTACATCAACAGCTTTGACGGAACGCCCGAATGACGACCCCCATCCGGCAGAGGCTTGAGATTGTCAATATCAAGGGGTTGCATGCCCGCGCATCGGCCAAATTTGTTGAAACGGTTGAGGGTTTTGACGCCACAGCTGACGTTTTCAAGGATGGGCTGAGTGCCGCCGGAGACTCGATCATGGGCCTTTTGATGTTGGCAGCCTCGATTGGAACCACTATTGAGGTTGAGACCAGCGGGCCTGAAGCAACGGCGCTGGCCGAGGCATTGGCTGCTCTCGTTGCCGACAAGTTCGGCGAAGGCATGTGAGGCGGCCACATGGAGTGCCATTGGGGGGTTTTCGCGCGTTGACCGATATCACAACGCCCAATAACCGGGTGCAAAACTCGGTTCAGGAACCCGAAGTGCCGGTCGTCTATGACCGCCGCTCGCTGACTTATGCCAACAGTTTTGATTCGCCGCTGGTCCGGACCGTCATCAAGACGATCGAATGGATGACCGGCAAGTTGACCATCATCCGGCGCGTTCGCGCCTTTGAGAATTTGGGGACGTTCAAGGGGCAGGCGTTCTGGCCCGCCACGATGCAGATAATGGGCATCGACCTGGAAACGCCGGCCCATCAGCTTGACCGCATCCCGGCGACCGGCCCGGTGGTCTTTGTCGCCAACCACGCGCATGGGCTGGTCGATGGCATGATCCTGGCGGATCTGATCGGGCGGCGGCGCAATGATTACCGCATTCTGACCCGATCGATCCTGACCGGAATTGATGAAAGCGCCGCCAGCTACATGATCCCGGTGCCGTTTCCGCACCAGCCCGACGCGCAGGCCGAAATGATCCGCATGCGCGCCCAATGCATGGCGCATCTGGCCGATAACGGGCTGATCGCACTGTTTCCCTCGGGCGTTGTGGCGGCATCCGAGACCATGTTCGGCCCGGTGGTCGAGGCGGAATGGAACGTGTTCACCGCCAAGATGATCCGAAAATCGGGTGCCACCATCGTGCCGTGCTATTTTCAGGGCAAGAATTCGCGCGCCTATCAGATGGCCAACCGGGTGTCGCCTGCAATCCGGCAGGGATTGCTTTTGCATGAAGTGGTCAAGGCCTTTGACAAACCGCAGGCCCCGATCATCGGCAACCCCATCCTGCCGCAGGAATGGGAGGAGCCGATCAAGCATCCGCGCCAGTTCATGGCCTGGTTGAGGGCGCGCACCTTGTCACTGGCCGATGACCCGGATCAGGGGTGAGCCTTTCATGGCCGGTTTCGCCGCGCTGACGCGCGCCGACCCGGGGGGGGGGGGGGGGGGGGGGGGGGGGGGGGGGGGGGGGGGGGGGGGGGGGGGGGGGGGGGGGGGGGGGGGGGGGGGGGGGGGGGGGGGGGGGGGGGGGGGGGGGGGGGGGGGGGGGGGGGGG